>NZ_BAABDD010000006.1:0-283967 GCF_039539445.1 Salinactinospora qingdaonensis | reverse complement strand
ACCAGCGCCGATGGTACTGCCTCCATGGTGCGGGGTGGGAGAGTAGGACACCGCCGCACACAATCCCCAACAGTGGGGGGCGGCTGAGCAGCGGTCCCGTCCCGAGAGGTTTTCCTTCCCCGGGGCCAGACCCCCTCAGCCGCCCCCCACTTTCATGCGCAGCCCCTGATCACTACACACCACCTGCGCATAGAAAACACACCCACCCCTCCACCAGCCAACTCCGCGAACTGGTGCTTGAACTTCTTCGACCCCAGCAGTACGCGCCGACTGCCCGGCGCGCCGCTCCCTCGCAATGAGGCGTATGGGGCATATTGGGAGACACGTCGCTTCTCCCTACCAGTCGAACGAACCCGTGAGACCTCGCTGTACCTGACACCGAGGCACCGGAAATCGACAGGTCGGTGAGGCTGGCGGATAGTGCCCGGCACAGCTATACCGCGCCGGGCGCAGCTCTGTGCAGGACACCTCGGCAACTGGCCGGGTGCCTCTCTCATCTGACGCTAACGTGGTGGAGTTATGGGACTCCGCAGGTCCAGACGGCCTGCGGAGAGGTCATTCCTCGTCGGAGTCGGTGCCTTCGGGGGTCTCCATGAGCTGGCGTACCAGCGCCATGAAGTCTTCGTCGCTCATCGCGGCCCAGTCCACACGCTCGTTCATGTCCTCCGGTTTCCCCGTAGACAAGATCGATAAGCACGCAACACCGTTCATGAGCCGGGAATTCTAGGTAAAATCCGGCGAGCGTTCGCTTCGTTACTCCCCTTGCGCCTGTGAGCTGCGGGTTCGTGCTTCGTCTCGGGACGGTGAACCGCTGATCACATCCGTCGATTGATCGCCGCTCGGCATTGAGGGCAGCGGCAGCGACGGTTGTAGCCGGTGATCGTACCGTGGGGAAGCTCAGGGTCACGTTCCGAGGTGAGGGTGGCGTCGAGCTGTTCGCCGAAGTCGCTGAGAATCCGCGCTGCCGCGAACACGCGCTGCGGACTCACGCCCAGATCCTTGGCGGCGTCGTCGATATGGGCTCCCGTGCGCAGCTTTGCGATCAGCCGGGACCGGATCGAAGGGGGAAGCTCTTCCTCAGCGTTCGCAATCAGGTCTTCGGCGTCTTCAATGGGATAGCTCATCGGTTTCCTAGGTCCGCGCAAGGGACAGTTGGTGTCCCTGGTCATCCATCTGTGCATGTTACGTCGTATATGCCACGAACAGCGCCAGGTTCGGCTCTGAATAGTATCCAATATGTTTCCGAATGCCTCTGCTCGTTGCGCGCGCCCGCTGTGAAGGCTTGAGCGAGGAATACGTCAGGACCGCGAGCAGGTGCGCCGGCTGTGGCGTGGGCACGGTGCTGGCCGCCCCCGGATGAGGTGCGTCATACCCGGTTAGGACAAGACGGCGCGTAAAGACGCTCGTTCTGGAGGCACATGATGGCGTGGATATTGCTGGTTCTTTCCGGACTGATGGAAACTGCGTAGGCGGTCGCCCTGGCAGCGTCTAAGAGTCTCACCCGTCCCCCTGCCCACAATCCTCTCCCTCCTCACCCTAGCGCTGAATATGGCCCGGCCTGGCTGTGGTGCTGCGCTCGATCCCGCTAGAGACCGGCTCTGCGGTATGGGCGGGGGCGGGGCGGTAGGGATCGTGTGGCTTGGTGAGCCAGTGGGGCTCGGGAAGGCCGTGTGTCTTGTGCTGATTGTGGCCGGGGCCGTCGGCCTGAAGCTGCTGCACTGACATCTAACGCGCCCCGCGGCGCGCTGCTTTCGCTGCAAGAACGGACCTGGCCAAGGGTTATCTCCCCGTCCGTCATGTGGTGATTATCCTCTTGGGCCACATAGATGGTTTTGAGACACACCAATCGTGGAATGACACGAGTTCCGGACCTCGGGAGACGAAGAAAATCAGCGATTTCCCGGTTAATTTGTAGAAACTCATTGCTAGAGGCTAGATCGAGTGCTTCTCTGGTGCTACAGCATCGGCACTCTGCGTGTATGGATTAGCCACGATGACCAGCCCTACAGTCCGCCGCCGTCGTCTTTCCGCCGAGCTGCGTAGGCGACGTGTACAAGCAGGAATGACCCTTAGTGATGTCGCTGATGTGCTTGAGTGGTCGCCAGCCAAGCTCGGGCACATTGAGACTGGTATTCGCAAATGGCCTTCGGTCATGGAGGTATCGGCGTTGCTCAGGCTTTATGGAGTCACTGGCGGGCAGCGTGAGGCCATTTTGACTATGGTGCGCGAATCTCGGCTGCGCCCATGGTGGACCGAATACGAAGACGTCCTTTCATCCGCTTACGTCGGAAACGAGGCCGGGGCCATCGCCATCGACACCTACGCTGGCATACTCGTTCCCGATCTTCTCCAGACCCCGGAGTACACAGCGGCCCTTGCCCGTGCGCAGGGACGCGACGCAGCCACAGTGGAGCGTATGGTCGCGGCTTTTCTCAAACGTCAGGAAGTGCTTGAGCGCGACAACCTGGAGCGGTACCACGCGGTGATCGAGGAGGACGCGCTGCGCCGGGTCGCCGCTGACTCCGAACTGCTCCACCGGCAGCTTCGTCGACTGATCGAGGTAGCTGAGGACGAGGACAACCCCATCACGGTCCAACTCATGCCCACCTCGTCGGGGCTGCATGCCGCCACCTCCGGCCCCTTCACCGTGCTGGAGTTCGACGAGGGCGAGAGTTCCCTGGCCTTCGTCGACGCCGCGCACGGTGGGGCGATCGTAGAGGCCGACGACGCGGTGGCCAAATGCGTCGAGGTGTGGCACAGGCTCACCGACGTCGCCCTGCCCCAACAGTCCACTCTGGTTATGTTGAAACGACTGGACCTTCTGACATGAGGTCCCGTAGTCCCGCCCGTACCGCCACCGCGTCGCTTTCCAGCATGTCGGAGTCGCGTTCTAGCCACTCGGCCTCGATCCGGAAACTGTCGCGGTGGTAGCGCGGGATCACGTGGAGATGGACATGGAACACGTCCTGGAAGGCCGCGGAGCCGTCTGAGAGAAGAATATTGACACCGTCGCACCGCAGTCCTGAGCGCCGCAGGCCGCGAGCCACGCGGTGCGCTACGAGCCAGGTGTGCGCGCCCAGGTGGGGGTTGAGGTCCTCAAGACCGTTGGCGTGCTCCCGCGGCGCGACCAGGACGTGCCCAGGCGTCACTGGAGAGGTGTCCATGAACGCGATGACACGCTCATCGCGGTGCACCACGATCGCGTCCTCGGTATGCTCTCCTGCGATCTGGCAAAAAGCGCATTGGTGACGGCCCATGCACAACGATGGCACGGAGTCTGGCGCCTTGTCATCGAGCGGTACCTCGAGCCCGCGAGCGTGGCCGAAAGTGGACGCCGTACAACTGTGCCAGTTCGCGCCGCTGTTCGTGTTCTCCCCTGAGCGAAGCGCCGGATGCACGCGGGATCAGGGAGTAACGTGTTGCTATTCTGCTTGGGGACAAACCCATAGAGTCGGGTTGACGTCTTTCGCTCGAATCACACTGGTCGGTGCGGCTTCGGCGCACAGGACCCGTGTTGAGTCATGTATCCAGACCTGATCCGTACTCCTTGAAAAGGAAGAAGGGGTCCACGCCGTGAAGAAGATCATCGTTCTGGTGCTGGTGGCCCTCGGGGCGTTCGCCATCTACCGGAAGATCCAGGCTGACCGGGCCGAGCTTGACCTGTGGACGGAAGCCACGGCGGCCGGCGACAACTAGTTGCACAAGCGGGCCAGCCACGGCACGTCCTGGACGTGCCAGTGGCTGTCGCTTGTCCGGACCGCGGACAGTGGGTGACTCCTTACCCCTCCCGGGCCGCGCTCCACACACGGTCGCTCCACCTCAGCTCGTTGCGCGGACCCGACACGGATTCGCCCCATGCGCAAGAGCGGTATGCTTTCTGGGGGTACCGCCCGAAGCGACCGTGTGCGGTCTACCCTTATTTCAGGGGCCATAGCTCAGCAGGCAGAGCGCCGGTTTTGCATACCGGAGGTCAGGGGTTCGACTCCCCTTGGCTCCACCCACATGAGCCCAGCTCAGCGAACCGAGAACGGCCGCGGCCACCGTGCCCTGGATTATTTCCGCAGTTCCACGGTTACGAACAAGGGGCTGTCCCAACTGTTGTGCAGCGTGAAGGGGGAAGCGGCAACCATCCGTTCGAGGTCGCTTCGGCTGTAGCTCAGCCGGTGGGCGTAGTAGCGCAGCACGGCGCTGCTGCACGCGCGGGCCAGCGGTCCCATCCCCATCTGCTTGCCCTCGTGGTTCAGGGCCCGCCGCGACAGGTCGGGGCGCAGGTCGCTGACGAACGCTCCACCGCCGGGCCGCAGCACCCGGTGCATCTCCCGCAGCGCGCTCACCGGGGCAGCGAAGTTCTTAATGGCGTTGCAGCAGGCGACGAAGTCGAAGCTGGCGTCGGGGAAGGGCAGCGCCGAGGCGTCGGCCTGGCGGAAGTCCACCGGCGCTCCGGCTTCGGCCGCGGCCCGGCGCGCGGTGGCCACGAAGTCGTCGCTGAGTTCGACGGCTGTCACCGTGTAGTCGCCGGTGCCGGCCAGCAGGATCGCCAACAGTCCCGGCCCCGAGGCGACCTCCAGCAGTTCGCTGCCGCGTGGGGCGCGCTCGGCGACCTGGCGGGCCTGCTCGTGGTACTCGTGGCTGTTTCTGTTGGCCAGAGAGGCGTACCAGCGGACGGTCAGCTTGGCGAATCGGATGCCTCGGTAGCTTTTCGTGGCTGGGGCTGCCATCACAGCCTCCCTCGGTAGTTCGGTTTCTGGCTGCCCGTGCTCGTCGGGGCCGGCGCGCTGCTCGGTTCACCAGCGCACCGGCAGGGACAGGGGCGATTTGATCGGGGAGTCGTCCTCCCAGGGAAGCTCGCCGGGGTCGACGGCCAACTCCAGGCGCGGGAACCGCTCCAGCAAGGCGGCCAGGGCGATCTCCAGTTCGGCGCGTCCCACGTGGGAGCCCACGCAGTTGTGCTCGCCGCGGCCGAAGACCAGGTGGGGGTTGTGCTCCCGCGTGATGTCGAACGTGTCGGCCGCGGCGAAGACCGTCTCGTCACGGTTGGCGGCGGCGATCGCGGGGAACACCGCCTCGCCCGCGTCGATGCGGTGGCCGTTGACGTCGATGTCCTCGGTGGCCACCATGACCACCGGCGCGTTCATCACCGGCAGGTAGCGCAGCAGCTCCTCGACCGCATTGGGCAGCAGAGCGGGGTCGGCGCGCAGCGCGTCGAGGTGGCCGGGGTGGGTGAGCAGGGTCAGCACCGCGTTGGCCAGGAACATTGTGGGGGTGCGGTAGCCGGCGACGAGGATGGACAGCCCGAAGCAGATGACGTCCTCCTCGGTCAGCTCCCCCGCGTCCTGGCGGGCCACGAGGTCGCTGAGGATGTCGTCGCCGGGTTCGCGGCGTTTGTGGTCGGCGACTTCGCCGATGAAGCCCCGCAGGAACTCGATGGAGGCGCGTCCCTGGTCCAGCGTCAGCATCGCGCCCAGCGCCGCGTCGGCCGGCCCGAGGAACCGGTGTCGCTGCCGGTAGGGCAGTCCGGTCATCTCGCAGGCCACCCGCAGTGGGAACGGCTCGGCGAATCCGGTGACCAGGTCGCCGGGGCTGCCGGAGGCGTCGAGGTCGTCGAGGATCTCGTCGGCGAGGTCGCGGATTCGGGGACGTAGCGAGCGTACCGAGCGCAGGCTGAACGCTTCGGCGGTGGCTTGACGCAGCGCCGTGTGGCGCGGCCCTTCCAGTTCCATCATGGTCACCAGAGCCGGACCCGTGGGCGAGGGCCACTGCGGGCCGGTGGGCCACTCATTGACCGCCGGCCGAGTCAACCGCGGGTCCCCCAAGAGGGCGCGCACGTCCTCGTAGCGGGTGACGAACCAGCCGGCGGCGCCGGTGGGGTGGCGCACCCGCGCGAAGGGGCATTCGGTGCGCAGTCGTTCATACTCGGCGGGCGGCCCCATGGAGCCTTCGGGCGGGAGGGGAAACCCCGGTAGTGCCGTGTCGGTGGGGCAGGTGGGGGGTGGTCCGTTCCGGTTGCCAGCGGTCATGGGGCATCCTCTCCGTGGGGGTGGGCGGCGGTGGGCGAGTGCGGTGGGGCCTTGGCTAGCCGCAGCCGTACCAGGTAGCCGCCGGGGGGTTCGCCTTCGACGCGGTGGATACCGGCCAACCGCCAGCCGGTGCCGTGCAGCACCTCCGGAAGTCGCTCAGCGGGCAGGTAGGGCTCCCCGCCGGACCAGTGGCTCCACGGGGAGCGGTAGCCGCCGTGCTCGATGCGCGCCCGCAGGCGGGCAGGCTCATCGGCGTCGGGGTCCTCGAAGTCCGAGCCCAGCAGTTGGGCGTCGGGGGCGGCCAGTGCTGCGAGCGCGGTCAGCGCCGCCTGCCTGCGCGGGTCGCCGATCAGCATTCCAAGGTTGCCGCCCAACAGCAGGAAAGTGTCGAAGCGGCCCAGATCAGTAGGGAGGTCCCACAGGTCACCGCGGCGGGCGTCGACTCCGCGTCGCCGCGCCACCGCAGCCGCCGCCGAGGGCTCCACCCCCACCACCTTGTGGCCGGCGGCTTGGAGCGCCAGGGCGTGCCGGCCCGCGCCGCAGCCCAGGTCCAGGACCCGTCCGCGCGCCTTTTCGCAGCCCACGACGTCAGCGGGAAACCACGACTGCGGGCCGCCGAAGTAGCTCGCGGCGTCCTCGCTGTAACGGCAGCGGTTCTCCAACTCGTAGACCAGGTGGGTGAGGCCCTGCTGCCCTCCGGTGTGTTCGACCAGCAGGTAGGCCTGCCCGTAGATCTCGGCGATCGTGGGCGGCCGGTCGGTGGGTAGGGCCGAGTCGACGGGGGGTGCGTGAGAGGCGTCGATGGGAGTGAGGGGTGTCTCGGGCACGGCGGTCCTCTCGGTCGCGAGGCAGGGTCAGGCGGCTTCGGGGTGGGGCAGGTAGCCCACGTGGCGGAAGTAGTCCAGGTACCGGTCGAGGAGGGCGTGGTCGACGGGTGGGCAGTGCAGGCCGCTGCCGGCCAGCGCACTTTCGATGTTGTCGCGGCCCAGGCTCGGGAAGGTCTCCGCGAAGTACATCTCCTTGACCGAGATGTCGGCCTTGTTGCTGCGGTCCACGCATAGCGACACGAACGGTGCGGTGGGGCAGGTGGGGTGGGCGGCGACGTGGCGCACCAGTTCGGCTACCCACTCCTGGTAGCCCAGCAGCGTGATGGGGTAGCCGGCGGCGCGCATACGTTCGAGCATGTCGGCGAAGCGGGCCGGAGCCGGGTTGGTTAGGTGGTAGACCCGCCGGGTGGGGCGCTGGTGGGTGGCGATGTGGACGAGGGCGTCGGCGGCGTAGTCCACCGGCACGAAGTCCATTGGCAGCGCGATGTCGGGGGCGAGCCCGGTCTCAGCGACGGTGCGAAACAGTGAGCAGATCGCGGTCTCGGTGTTGCAGGCGCCGTTGTGCTGGTCGCCGGTGATCTCGTAGGGGCGGTGGATGGCGAGGGGCAGTCCCTGCTCGGCGGCGTCCTGGAGGACTCGTTCGGCGACCCATTTGCTTTCGGCATAACCCATGGTGAGCCGGTCGGCGTGGGCGAGCGGGGTCTCCTCGGTCACGTGCCGTGTGCCTGCGGTGCCGAACCCGGCCACGACGGCGATCGTGGACACGAAGTGCAGCGGGACCCGCCGTGGTGCGGCCATCTCGACGAGCGTGCGGAGGCTGTCGACGTTGGCGGCGCGTAGCGCACTGTAGGGGTACAAGAAGTTGACCTGGGAGGCGGCGTGCACGATCAAGTCGAGGGTGGCGGCCAGGTCGTCACGGTGCCGGTGGTCCAGGCCCAGCCCGGGCGCGGTGAGGTCGTAGGGGAAGCAGTTCACCCGGTCGGCCACCAGGGTGGGGTCCAGGCCGTAGCGTTCAAAGCAACCGCGGATGCGTTTGCGAGCGTGGGTGGCGTCGCGGGCGCGCACCGGGCAGTGGATGCGGGCGTTGGTGGCGCGCAGCAGCCGGTCGAGCAGGAAGGCGCCGAAGAAGCCGCTGGCGCCGGTGAGGACCACGTCGCGCGGGTGCTGCCAGCGCGGCTCGTCGCCGTGAGGTCGCGGCAGGGTGAAACCTAGCTGGGCTTCGGCCTCCCAGTCGGGGGGTGGTGTGTCGGTGGCCCCGCCGGTGCCGCGCAATCGTGCCACGGCTGCGGCATAGCCGGCCAGGGTGGGGTTGTCCAGCAGGCAGCGGATGAGGTCGCTGCCGTGGGCGAGGTCGAGGCCGAGCGCGGTGAGGGTGCGGGTGACGACTTCGGCGGCCAGCAGCGAGTCGCCGCCCAGCGCGAAGAAGTCCTGCGACGGGCCAGGCCGTACGCGCAGCACCGTTTCCCACACTCCGGCCAGCAGTCCATGGGGGTGGTGGGGGCGCTCGGCCGGGGCGGGCGCGCCGGTGGGGCTGTCGGGTGCTTCGGCGGCCCGGGCGGCGGGGGTGGCCAGTGTGGCGAGTTTCGCCCGGTCGACCTTGCCGGCGCTGTTGACGGGAAACCGCGCCATTTCGACCAGCCGGGCCGGGATCGCTTGGGCCGGCAGCCAGGCGGCCAACTCCTGGCGCAGCCCTTCGACGGGCACCGGGCGGTCGGGGGCGGCGGCGGTGAGGTAGGCGATGAGTCTGCTGGGGCGGTCGCTGTCGCCGCGGGGCTCCACCACGGCTTCGCCGACGTCGGGGTGGTTGCGCAGTTGGGTCTCGATCTCGTCGAGTTCGATGCGCTGCCCGCGTAGCTTGATCTGGCGGTCGTGGCGGCCCCGGTACTCCAGCGTGCCGTCGGGCAATTGGCGGGCGCGGTCGCCGGTGCGGTAGATCTGGATGTTCGGATCGTGGGGGGCGGCTCCGAAGCGTCGCGCCGTCAATTCGGGGTCGTCCAGGTAGCCCAGCGCCAGGCCGTCGCCTCCCACGAGGAGTTCCCCTTCCTCGCCGAGGTCGGCGAGCGTGCCGTCGTCGCGCACGACGAAGCATGTGGAGTTGGCGATCGGCCGGCCGATGGGCACGCTCGTCGTCCCGGTGGGCACGTCGTCGACGATGTGGGCCAGTGACACCACGGTGTTTTCGGTGGGGCCGTAGAGGTTGGCCACGGTGGTGTCGGGGCAGGCGGTCACGATCGCGCGGGCCAGGTCGGGGTCCATCACCTCGCCGCCGGCCGAGACCCAGCGCAGCCCGCTCAGGGCGGTGGGCCGGGTGCGGGCCACGGCGTGGAAGACGCTGGTGGTCAGGTAGGCCATGGTGACCGCGTGGGTGTGGAGCCGCTGTTCCAGAGCCGCTGCCGACAGCAGTTCCTCCCGGTCGATCAGCACCAGGCAGGCGCCGCCGAGCAGGGTCGACCAGATTTCGATGGTTGAGGCGTCCGAGGAGAGGTCGTAGGCGTGCAGCACCCGGTCCGCCGGGCCGGGCGGGGCCAGGGTGGGGTCGGAAAGGGCGAGCCGCACCACACCCCGGTGGGGGATGGCGACGGGTTTGGGGCGGCCGCTGGTGCCGGAGGTGAACATGACGTAGGCGCGGTCGAGGGCCGTCGTCTCGACGGCCGGGGGAGCGCCGAGGTCGGGGGAGGGCGGGCCGGCGAGGTCGATACAGGTGCGGAGTCGCCGCGGTTGCGCGGTGCTGCCCGGCAGCCGCACCGCGACCTGTACGCCGGCGTCTTCGGTCATCGCCTGCAACCGAGCCGGGGGCAGCGTGTCGTCCAGTGGCACGTAGGCGGCCCCGGTTTTCAGGATGGCCACAATCGCCACCAGCGCTTCCAAGCAGCGGCTGCCGCACACGCCCACCCGGTCGCCGTGGCCCACTCCGGCGGCGTGTAGGCGGGCGGCCAGGCTCGTGGCGCGGGAGCGCAGTTCACCGTAGCTGATGGCCCGGTCGTCGTGGATCGCGGCTGGGGCGTGCGGGCGGGTGTGGGCCTGGGCGTCGAACAGGTGGTGCAGGCAGGAGTGTCGGGGGTAAGCGGTCCTCATCCCACCCGCTGTTGGGGTGAGCGAGGTCGAGGTGGCGCCCGGGGTGGTCACGTCGTGTTCCTTCCGGCACGGAGCGGGCGGGCTAGCTGAACCCTTTCGCGAACTGGCTGAAGTCGGCTGTCCGCCATCGTTGGGGGCGCATTCGGAAGGTGACATCGGTGGTGAGTTGCTCTTTGGTGGCGTCGAGGTAGGCCGCCGCGGTCTCGGGGTCGAGATAACGGTGGGCCAGCGCCGCGCGCTCGGCGGGGGCGACGTGGTCTTCAAACGTCGCGGGGCCTTCGACGCTGACGTAGCGGTAGGGCGGGGTCTCGTCTTGGACGCACAGACTGAACCGTCCCGCCTGCCTGATGAGCCGCCCTTTCAGCGAGGTGCGGCCTGTGGTGACGACGAGCTCTCCGCCGGGCTCGTAGGAATACCACACCGGGGCCAAAACCGGGCCGTGCTCCCCGCGCAGGTCGGTAACGCCAAGAATCCCGACGCGCGCCTCGGCGAGGAATGTTTCCCGATCATCGCGCGACATCGCGAAGTCCATGAAAACTCCCTGTGACGGTTGAAAGAGGGGTTGCGAACTATGGGGAGTTTTGAAATGGCGTGTTGGTGGGTGATGTTGAGAGGATGCGACACCGTCGGAGCTAGAAATGAATATACCACTGAAAATGTGGCTGGCAATCCTGTGAATAATTTTCTTATTCTGACGATGGTGAAAATGATCCTGATTTGGCGGTGTGCTGCGCTTTTTGGGGTGATGCGGCTCGTGTGGGGTGCAGAGCGAACGTGGCGCTGGGTGGGTGTGAGGCGCTCAGGGTTCGCTGTGTTCCGTTGTGAGTGTGCCTGTTTTGGTTGTGCTTGACTATTTATTGGCTCATATGTTCAGCGGTATGGAAATGGTCGCGAAGAATTGTTTGAGAGAAAATCTGTCGTGCTCGCCCGATCGGGGTCGGCCCTGGGGGAGGGCCGGCCCCGATCGGGCGGCAGCTCCGCCCCGCCTCGGCGGGCTCCCGTGACACACCCCGTCACGCTCAGTCACCCACGTCTCCGACAGCCGTATTCTTAGCTTCACCTACCGTGGGGTAGGACCACCTCACAACACTCCCGCGAAACGCCGGCACGCCGGTCCGCCGCTTGCCAGCGGCACCGGCAGCGGACCGGGAGGCGCGGCATACGGCTGTAGCGACCAGGACGGAGGTGAGTTGACATGCCCACTGTGCTACTCGTGGGGACATTCGACACCAAAGGCGTCGAGTACACGTGGCTACGCGACCGCATCGGTGAGTTGGGGTGCGGCGTACGCGCCATCGACGCCGGGGTGGGCGAACCGGTCGGCATCACCCCCGACGTCGCTCACGACGAGGTGGCAGCCGCGGCCGGAGCCGACGTCGCAGGGCTGCGCGCCGCCGGCGATCGCGGCGAAGCGGTACGCCTCATGGGAGAAGGTGCCGCCCGGATCGTCGAGCGGCTGATCGACGAGGGACGCGGCGACGCCGTGCTCGCCGTCGGCGGCAGCGGAGGTTCCTCGATCGCCGCGCGCGCCGTGCGCGACCTCCCGCTGGGTGTTCCCAAGCTGCTGGTGTCCACGATGGCCTCCGGCGACGTCGCACCCTACGTCGGCGCCAAGGACGTCACGGTGATGTACAGCGTCGTCGACATCGCCGGAGTGAACCGCGTCTCCGAACGGATCTTGGGCAACGCCGCCGCCGCGATCGTGGGCATGGCCCGCGAGTACGCGCGCCCCGCCCCCTCTGAGCGCCCCACAGCTCCCCTGGTCGCCGCCTCCATGTTCGGCGTCACCACTCCCGCGGTGGAAGCCGCCCGCGCCCGGTTGGAAGAGCTCGGTTACGAGGTTTTGGTGTTCCACGCCACGGGTGCCGGTGGGCGCGCCCTGGAGTCGCTGGCCGAGAGTGGACTCCTGCACGGCGTGCTGGATCTGACCACCACGGAATTGGCCGACGAACTCGTCGGCGGGGTGCTGTCGGCCGGCCCTGACCGGTTGCGGGCCGCGGGACGGCGCCGCCTGCCCCAGGTGGTCGCGCCCGGTGCGCTGGATATGGTCAACTTCGGCCCTAAAGACACCGTCCCGGAGCGTTTCGCCGAACGCACCCTCTACGAGCACAACCCCACCGTCACGCTCATGCGCACCAGCGCCACCGAGATGACCGAGTTGGGCGAGATCGTGGGGCAGCGGTTACACGACGCCGCGGGGCCGACCGCGCTGTTCTGGCCGCTGCGTGGCGTGTCCGCCCTGGACGCCGAGGGGATGCCGTTCCACGACCCGGCGGCCGACCAGCGCTGCCGTGAGGCCGCGCACACCGCCCTGGCCGGCGGTGATGTGGAGTTCATCGAACTCGACCGCCACATCAACGATCCCGCCTTCGCGGTGGCGATGGCCGACCGACTGCACATGCTGATCGAGAAACGTGGAGAGGGCCAATGAACAGGAAGGAAGCGCTCACCCGGCTGCGGGCGGCCATCGATCGTGGCGAACCGATCATCGGGGCGGGCGCCGGGACCGGGCTCAGCGCCAAGTGCGCTGAAGCCGGCGGTACGGACCTGATCATCATCTACAACTCGGGCCGTTACCGGATGGCCGGGCGGGGGTCGCTGGCGGGGTTGCTGCCCTACGGCGACGCCAACCAGGTCGTGGTCGATATGGCCGCCGAGGTGCTGCCGGTGGTGCGTGACACACCCGTACTCGCCGGAGTCTGCGGTACCGATCCGTTCCGGATAATGCCGGTGTTCCTCGACGAGCTGGCCCGCATGGGGTTCTGTGGCGTGCAGAACTTCCCCACGGTCGGCCTCTACGACGGGGTGTTTCGCCAGAACCTTGAAGAGACCGGGATGGGGTTCGACCTGGAGGTGGAGATGATCCGCCAAGCGGCCCAGCGGGATCTGCTCACCGCCCCCTACGTGTTCGACGCCGATCAGGCCCGCGCCATGGCCCGGGCCGGCGCCGACGTCTTGGTCCCCCACGTGGGGTTGACCACGAAGGGCAGCATCGGCGCGGCCACCGCACTCACCTTGGACGAGGCGACGCAGCGGGTGCAGGAGATGCGTGACGCCGCGGTGGAGGTGCGGGCCGACATCATCGTGCTATGTCATGGCGGCCCCATCGCCGAGCCAGAGGATGCCCGCTACGTGCTGGAGCGCGCGACAGGGGTGGCCGGGTTCTTCGGCGCCTCGTCGGTGGAGCGGCTGCCCACCGAGCAAGCGATCACCGGCCAGATCCGCGCTTTCAAGCACGTCCGAAGCTGAAACCGTCCAAGACCCGCCGAGACAGCCCCGCCTCGAACAGGAGAGCACGGATGCACATCCACCCCGACGACATCCCCGGCATCAGCTTCGACTGGGGCGCGATCAAATGGTTCGTGACCCCCGACACCGTCCCCGGTACCGCGGTCACCCAGGGAGAAGTGATCGTCAACCCGGGCAAGGGGCACGCCCGGCACCGCCACCCCCGCTCCGAGGAGCTGATCTATGTGGTCTCGGGCCGCGGCGAGCAGACAGTCGGTGACGAGGGCCCCTTCGCCATCACCGAAGGGGATCTGGTGCGCATCCCCGTCAACGAGGAACACTCGACGTACAACACGACGTGGCGGCCGTTGCGGCTCATTGTGACCTATGCGCCCGGCGGCTCGGAGACCGATCTGGAGGGCGCGCCCGACTATCGCGGTCTTGCGGCCGGAGACGTGCCGCACTGGCGGCAGGCCGATTGAGGGGGCACGGTGGGCCGCGTCAGGGCCCACGGCGCATGGCGGGCGCGCCGACGCCGAGGGTAACCGCACGATGCCCCTTTCGCTGCGGTGCCCGTCCCGGTGTTGCTCCAGCTAGGTTGTTGTTTTTCGGACGGCTGGGTTGTGGGGATGTTCTTCGTTCGTGCCTCGATCGCTGCGCGATCTCGGCAGCCTGTGGAGGCGCTCACCCGCTTGTGCCCACCGCCGGCCCTCGCCGCCCTTCCGAAAAACAGCCCCTAACGTTGCGGCTTCATCCAGTGGGCGTTGGCTAACCCTTCGGCGGCCCGCTGCCGCTCGGCCGGCGAAGATAGCAGCACGCTCAAGTAGTGCCCGGCCGCTGCGAGCTTGCGGGCGATGTCGGTGGCGTCCTTGGCGTTGGCGCCGTTGGGGGTGAACACCAGCGGTTCGCGGGGGCCGAGGTGCAGGATGACTGTGGTCGCGTCGGGGGTGACCTCGACCCGGATCGCGCCCGGCTCCACGAGCCTGGCGAGTTCTGCCGATGTCAACTGCCTTGGGGGGTCACTCATGGTGCCCCCGTCGCGCTACGCGGCGGGTTGACCGGCCGAGCGTAACCGCGCGGGGGGTGCCGCAGTACCGTTTCGAGCCGCTCGGCGGTGTCCTCGTGCAGGGTGGGGGAGTAGCCGTCGTCTCGGCGGTTCGTCGCTACCCACGCCGCTGTGTTGCCATGCTTGTCGACGCTGCGCCAGATGTGCCAACCGGGAAACTCCGTGCTGAGGCGCGCGAGCTCGTCGTTCTCGTGCTCAGGAATAGTGTTATCCATATCATGCAGTCACATTGGGTAGCTGGATTGTAACAGAAAATGGCCTTTCCTTGGCTGGGTCTTCCCTGGGCACATCCGCTGCGGCGAGGGAAGAGCGACGGGCGTGTTCGGCGGGAGTCGGGGGCCGCATGAGGGGCGCCCCCGAGTGAAATCAGGGGGCATTCAGGGGCGATGTCTTAGCCATCGCGGGCCGTGCCCACGCATGATGGAAGTAGGGCTTCTGGCGTAACCACACGCGGTGGCCTCACCGCTGATGTGGCAAGGAGGGCATGTGGCTGTGTACGACCCGACTCCCGCTCCCAGGCCGGGAGACGACCGGCGCCGGGGGCCGGCGGCCTGGAAGGGGCAGGCCGCCTCCCGCAGACTCACCGACGAGGAACGCGACTTCGCCGCCGATATGCTCAAGGACGCCTACGGCGCGGGCCAACTCGACCATGACGAGTTCGACCACCGGCTCGAGCTCGCCATGAACGCCAAGGTCGGCGCCGACTTGGTGCCGCTCGTGCAGGACCTGGGGGTTGAAAGCACCACGGGGGCCGAACCTGCCTCAGAGGAGCGCCTGTGGGCGGCGGGTACCCACTTCTCGGGCTACTTCGTCTTGGCTCTGGGGCCGTTCCTCACGCTGCTGCTGAAGGGCAACACTTCGCCCTACGTGCGTCGCCAGGCTCTGGAAGCGCTCAACTACCAGCTCAACTTCCTCATCGCGACACTGGCGGTGCCCATTGTCGGGGTCCTCACCCTCGGGGTGGGCTTCGTCGTCTATGCGTTCATGTTCGTTGGGTGGTTCATCCTGCCGGCGATCGCCGGCTTCGCCGCCGCGATCGGGTGGAACTGGCGCTACCCCTTCACGGTGCGGCTGATCAAGGACCACGGCAATCAGATATGGGACCGGCAGGGCTGACGTGCGGGAACCGGCGGGTATCGTCGCCGCGCCCGCCCGTCACGACTGTGGCCCCGGAGGAATGTTCCTCCGGGGCCACAGTCGGTTCGAGGTGTCGATCGCCAGCCGGCTCCATGCGGGAGAGTTAGCTCGTCACCCGCCCATTGAGTTCACTGGTAGATTCCGGGCCGCTTTCGGCCTCGGCCTCTTCTTCCGTGGTCTTACGGC
Organism: Salinactinospora qingdaonensis; assembly: GCF_039539445.1. Taxonomy (NCBI): domain Bacteria; kingdom Bacillati; phylum Actinomycetota; class Actinomycetes; order Streptosporangiales; family Nocardiopsidaceae; genus Salinactinospora; species Salinactinospora qingdaonensis. The sequence goes on along the minus strand of NZ_BAABDD010000006.1, from coordinate 268,431 downwards.
CCATGCTCCGCAGCCGGTGCTGGGTCTCCTTGGCCTTCGTGGCGAGTTGGCCCTTTGTCTCGCGCACCTGCTCGCGCGCGTTGTTGAGGTTGTTCTGCCACTCGGCCTCCTGCGTCATTTGGCGCAGGCGCAGCGCACCGTAGACCGCCGCGGCCGTGACCGCGCTCGCTCCGAGGATGACGGCTGCGCGCGGCCGGCGCCGCCCCCCACGCTTGAGGGAGATCCAGCCCTGCTTGACGGGACGCGGGTCCACCCGCTGGGCAGCCGCGTTGAGGAGGTCAGCAACTCGGGGGGCCACTGTGTCCTCGACACGATCTGCGGCGGTCTCCAGCCGTGGGGCGGTCCAACCGCGGGCCTGGCGGAATCCGTGCGCCGCTGTGTGCCTGGCCTGGTCGGCGTAAGGCCCAAGCCGCTCGGCCTGCTCTCGCGCGAACTCCTGTAGCCGCGCGATCGCCGCCTCTGTCTCGTTGTTGACCTTACGACGCTGCAACGTGATGGCCACGTGTCGACCTCCTTACCTGTAAGGGTTCCTCTACACCCTGCCCGCTTCCCCACCCAGTATGCGACCAGTACGTGGGGGCGCGTTCGTGGTGCGCTTCGGGTCGTACCGTTGACCTTATGTTTTGCAACATATCTCCCCGAATCAGGACACGCCACGCCGTGACACGCGACACGTCCGTTCGGGGCGAACCGGAGCGCGTGGGCGTCCGAGACAGTCCCTTGGCGGAGAAGTGCCCGGTAACGTGGAGGCCGTAAGCGAAAACGACGGAAAGGCACCCAGGTGTCCGACGCCAATGCTCAGCTCTACGCGCGGCTGAATACCACCAAGGGAACGGTCGTCCTCAAGCTCTTCGCCAACGAGGCGCCCAAGACGGTTGAGAACTTCGTTGGCCTCGCCGAGGGCACCAAGCAGTGGGCAGATCCCCGTACCGGCAAGCCCACCAACGAGCCGCTGTACAACGGCACGATCTTCCACCGCGTCATCAAGGGCTTCATCATCCAGGGCGGCGACCCGCTGGGTAACGGCAGGGGCGGTCCCGGCTTCAAGTTCGAGGACGAGATCCACCCCTCGCTGCGGTTCGACCGCCCCTACCTGCTGGCGATGGCCAACGCCGGTCCCAACACCAACGGTTCGCAGTTCTTCATCACCGTTGGCACCCCTGACTGGCTCAACGGCAAGCACACGATCTTCGGCGAAGTCGTCGAAGGCACCGACGTTGTCGAGACCATTTCCCAGCTCAACACCGACCCGGAGGACCGGCCGGTGGAGGATGTCGCCATCGAGTCGGTCACCATCGAGCGCCGGTAGGGACCACGGTCGATGACAGACTCCTCGTCTCCCACCCAGCCACCGTCCGAAGCGGAGGCGGTCCCCACCTGCTTCCGCCACCCCAAGCGGGAAACCTACGTTCGCTGCGTGCGCTGCGACCGCCCGATCTGTCCTGACTGCATGGTGCAGGCATCGGTGGGGTTCCACTGCGTGGAGTGTGTGGCCAAGGGCAACCGCGAGGTCCGGCAGGCGCGCACCCCGTTCGGGGGCAAGCCCACAACTCACCCCTACGTCACGTGGGGGATCATCGGGCTCATCCTCGTCGGGTTCGTGGTCCAGCAGTTGCTTGGTGGGACGGTCACTGCCCGGTTCAGCATGTGGGGCGGGGGTCTCGTCTACAACGGCCAATGGGAGCGGCTGCTGACCTCGGCGTTCTTGCACGCCAACATCATGCATCTGCTGTTCAACGGCTTCGCCATGTACCTCTTGGGCCCGCCGCTGGAACGCTGGCTGGGCCACGTCCGCTTCCTGGCCCTGTGGGTACTCAGCGCCGTGGGCGGTTCGGTGCTCAGCGCACTCGTCGACCCGGCCCAAGCATCAGTTGGCGCTTCGGGCGCCATTTTCGGGATATTCGGGGCGATCTTGATCCTGGGGCGGCGGATGCGCCTGGACATCCGGTTCGTCGTGGGCTTGCTCGTGGTGAACCTGCTGATCACCTTCCTGGTGCCCGGCATCGCCTGGACTGCCCACATCGGCGGGCTGGCCAGCGGGATCGTGCTGGCTGCCGCCTACGCTTACCTGCCCGTCGGCGTTGCCGCCGGCGACAGGGGGCGGGCACAGACGATCACGCATACGGCAGCGGTCGCCGGCTACGCACTCGTGCTGGCGGCGATCCTCGTGTGGTGGCTAGTGGCGCTCACCGGCGCCTGAGCAACAGCCGACCACGCCCACGACACACAATGACACACACAGGGCGGCCCGGGGCTTCTGCTGGACCCCGGGCCGCCCTGTGTGTTCGGGGCGGCGTATCCGCTGACCACGCCGCGACCGAACCGAAATCGGACATACGTCGCCACCATGCCCACAGCTTGTGGATAACTCTGTGGACAACTGCGGTGGCGATTGTGGACGACTAGCGGGATAACCCCAGTGAACTGGGAAAACTATGTCATCGCCACTGTGTGGACAAAATCACTGCGATGATGATGCCCCCGAAGCCGATGCCGAGGTTCCACTGCCCTAGTTCCTGCATGTACGGCACCATGCTGCCGGCGATGTAGTACACCCCGATCCACAAAATGCCGAGGAGACCGAAGGTGATGAACGCCGGCACCACCCACCGTGGGGTCACCTTCGGCTTCTGCGCCGCCGGCGGCGGGGTGTAGACGGCCTTCTTCTTACGATCGCTGCGGGACTTGGGCACGGTCGCTGCTCCAAAAACAACTGGATCTGATCTGGGGGATGACCCCCCAGTCTAGGCCCCGGTTCGTGGTGACGGGACAAGAGCAGGGTAAGAGCTTCGGGGGTTTTGGCGCCAGCATCCCTGGCGGAGCGGGCGCGGCAAGGGATGCTGGCGCGCCCGCTCCGCCAGGTCACCGCACGTACTCCTCGTAGGCGTCCTGCCACCAGACGCCGTCGTTTTGCTGCCCCGGCTCGGCGCTCTCGGAGGGCTCACCGCCGCCGCCATCGCCGTTACCACCGCCGCCGTTGCCGCCGCCGTTTCCAGGCTCCTCCGAGGCGGTCGGCTCGTCGGTCGCGGTGTTGCTCGGCTGGCCCTCTGGCGCCTTCGCCACCACTACGTCCACGGTCGATCCCTCGTTGACCTGCTCGTTGGTCTGCGGTGACTGGCGGAGCACCCGTCCCGGCTCCACTTCACCGTTGACCTCCTCGGTGAAGTTGGGGGTCAGATCGACCCGCTCCAGCTCCGCTTTGGCCTCCTGGCGCGTCAGCCCGGTCACGCTGGGAACGGCGACCTTGGCCGGCCCCTTGGCGATGACCAGCGTCACTTCTGTGCCGATATCGACGTTTTGCCCCACGGCGGGCGTGGTCTCCAACACCGTGCCGGGGTCGGCCTCGCTGGTTTCGCGCTCCTCGTTGCCGCCGTAACTCAGTCCGGCGTCATCCAACTCCTGGATGGCCTCGCTTTGCGGCATTCCGATGATCTCGGGAACCGTGGTCGAAGAAGGGCCGCTGGAGATGAAGAGCGTGATCTCGGTGTCGATCGTCTCGCTGCTCTCGACATCGGGCTCGGTGCCGATGGCCTGGCCCGCGGGATACTCGTCGCTGGCCTCTTCTTCGGTTTCGATGCTGGAGAAGCCGACCCTCTCCAACTCCGCTATGGCGGCCTCCTCCGCCATGCCCGCGACATCGGGCACGATCGCCGTCTCCGGGTCATTAGCCGAGTTGTTGAGGATAAACCAGAGGAAGACGATCCCACCGAGCACTGCGGCCCCGAGCAGGACCCACAGCGCCGCCGCCGCCCGGTTGCCGCCGCGCCGGTCGTCGTAGCGGCCGTTATAACGGTCGTCGTAGCGCCGGTAGTCGTCCCGACGCTCCTCCGCGGGCGGGACGGGCGGCGGCCCGGCCGCCGGCTGCATGGCCATGGTCGACGCTTCGGTGGGCATGCCCTGCATGCCGCGCTGGATGTCGGAGCGCATCTCCGCGGCGCTTTGGTAACGCTCCTCGCGGTCCTTGGTCATCGCCCGCAAGACGATGTCCTCGATCCACTCGGGAACCTCCGGATCGACATCGGAGGGCGGCTCGGGCTCCTCACGCACGTGCTGGTAGGCGATCGAGACCGGCGAGTCACCGGTGAACGGTGGCCGCCCCGTCAGCAGCTCGTAGAGGACACAGCCGGTGGAGTAGATGTCGCTGCGCGGGTCGACTCGCTCCCCGCGGGCCTGCTCCGGCGACAGGTACTGGGCCGTGCCGATGACCTGCGAAGTCTGCGTCATCGTGGCCTGGTTGTCGTCCATGGTCCGCGCGATGCCGAAATCCATCACCTTGACCTCGGCCTGGCGGGTCAACATGATGTTGGCTGGCTTGATGTCGCGGTGCACGATCCCGTTGCGGTGGCTGTACTCCAGCGCGCGCAGAATACCGTCGGCGATCTCAACCGCCCGCTCAGGCAGCAGCCGCCGGTCGTCGTCGAGCAGCTCCTTGAGCGTGCGCCCGTCGACGTACTCCATGATGATGTAGGGGATGGAGAGATCGTCGATCATGTCCTCGCCGGTGTCGTACACGGCGATGATCGAGGGATGGTTCAACGAAGCCGCGGACTGCGCCTCGCGCCGGAACCGGGCTTGGAACGTATGGTCGCGTGCGAGGTCGGAACGCAGCGTCTTGACGGCCACCATGCGGTCGAGCCTGAGGTCGCGGGCGCGGTGGACCTCGGCCATTCCTCCGCGTCCGACCAGTGCTTCGAGCTCGTAGCGGCCACCGAGCAGCCGTGGCTGAGACATGTCGTGAACTGTTCCTCGTATCTTTCGGTGACTACGGAAACTCCATACCACCTAGTCAGCTTCGTCTTCCGAGGGCGTCGGCGCCGTCCCCGGACTCTCGTCCGGCTCCTCCCCGTTGGTGTCGGTGCCACCACTGGAATTGTCGCCCCCGCCGGTTGAGGTTCCATCACTGTCGCCTGTCGCCTCAGTGTCATCGGGCTCCGCGCTGGTCGAAGTCGACGACGTGGGTGAGGCGCTGGGTTCAGACGGCGAGCTGGAAGGCTCTGCGGATGTGTGAGGGCTTGAGACGGACGGTTGGTTCTCCTCCCCGACCTGTGCGCGCGGCTCGGTCCTGTTAGGGGCTTGCGTATTTGGTGCACTCGTGGACGGGCTCGTCTCCGTCACCGGACTCGGGCTGTCGGAAACCTCGCCGCTGAACCCCGTACGTTGGTTCTCGGCGTCGGTGCCGTTCCATGTCTGTGCGATCAGCACGGCTCCCAACGCGACCATAGCCAACGCCACCACGGTGGCGATCACTACCGATCGGCGTGCCCCACGGCGGGACATAGAGCCGGAGGACAGCTTATCCGAGCGTGGCCCCGACCCTGGTGAATAGGCACCAGGAGCTGTGACCGGGGACGCTGCCCCGTTCGATGCCACCTCCGGCGAGGGTACAGCTCCCGTGGGCCGCGTACGCGGCGCGTCGTCGTAGTCGGGGTATCCCGCTGCCACAGTGCTGTCGACATCGGGCAGATCCATTGCTGTGGTGGCGCCGCCCAGCGCCGTTCCCAGTCCACCGCGCATCCGCTGTGCGCTATGGGCGACTTCACCCGCCGAACTCGGTCGGTCGCTGGGCGATTTCTCCAGCATGCGTTCCACGAGAGAACGCACCGGCGCGGGCACGCTCGACGGCAGCGGCGGAGGTGGTTCTCGCGTGTGGGCCAGCGCCAGTGCCAGCGGGGTGTCGGCGGTGAACGGCGGCCGCCCGGCCAGGCACTCGTAGGCGACGACCCCCAAAGCGTACAAGTCCGAGGAGTGCGTGGCCGAGCTGCCTGAGGCCTGCTCCGGCGAGATGTACTGGGCGGTGCCCATGACCATGCCGGTCTGGGTGAGCGTGACCGAGGTGTCGCCGCGGGCGATCCCGAAGTCGGTGAGCTTGACGGTGCCCTCTTCGGTCACCAGCAGGTTGCCCGGCTTGATGTCGCGGTGGACCACCCCGTGGGCGTGCGCGGCGCTGAGCGCCTTGGCGGCCTGGGTGAGGATGTCGAGCGTGACGCCGGCTTCCAAACCGTTGTTGCGCTTGAGGATCGACGACAGGGGCTCCCCCGGCACCAACTCCATGACGAGGAAGGCGCGCTCGTCCTGCTCGCCGTAGTCGTAGACCTGGGCGATGTTGGGGTGGGACAGTCCGGCGGTGATGCGCCCTTCGGTACGGAACCGTTCGCGCGAGGTCGGCTCGGCCATCTGCGTCCCGTGCAGCAGCTTGATCGCCACGGGACGGCTCAGCAGGATGTCGGTGCCGCGCCACACTTCCCCCATGCCGCCGGAGCCGATCTGCTCCTCCAGCCGGTAGCGCCCGCTGAGTGTGCTCCCCGCCTGGCTCTCGGCACGGCTGGAGTCCCCGCCGCCCACCGGAGTGTCGGACTCGCCGTTGCCGCTCACTCGTTGATCACTGCTTCCATCATCTGTTTGGCGATGGGCGCCGCGACGGTGCCACCACTGCCACCGCCGTTTTCGACGACCACTGCCACAGCGATCTCCGGATCGTTGGCCGGAGCGAACGAGATGAACCAGTTGTGGGTCGGCACACCCTCGCCGGCCTCGGCGGTGCCGGTCTTGCCGGCCACCTGTACGCCGTTGATCTTGGCCCCCGGGCCGCTGGCTTCGTCGCCTTCGGTGACCTGGATCATCATCTCTGTCAGATCTTCGGCGGTGCTCGAACTGATGGCCTCGCTGTAGACGTCGGGGTCGGAGCCGACGATCTCGGAAAGGTCGGGGCCCTGCACCGAGTCGATGAGGTAGGGCTTCATGACATCGCCGTCGTTGGCGACCCCCGCGGCCACCATCGCCATCTGCAACGGCGTGGCGCGCACGTCGAACTGGCCGATGCCGGTTTGGCCCAGCGAGCTGCCGCCCAGGTCCCGCGGGTAGTGGCTCTCGGCCACCGGCACCGGAACCGACATCTCACCGGTGTTGAAGCCATAACCTTCGGCCTGCTCGGCCATGTTCTGCTCGCCCAGCTCGATCGCCCAGTTGGCCATCGAGGTGTTGCAGGAGATCTCGATGGAGTGCCGCAGCGTGTCGGGCTCACCGTTGTTGCAGGGGCCGTCCCAGGCGTTGGGCAGGCTGCCGCCCTGGGGAAGATCCAGGACGGCCGGCGCCTCTTGGGTGCTGTCAGGGGTGGCGCCGTTTTCCAGCGCCGCCGAGGCGGTGACGATCTTGAAGGTCGAACCTGGCGGATAGGTTTGCTGGAACGCGCGGTTGAGCAGCGGCTGCTCTTCGCTTTCGGCCAGCGCCGTGAAGTCGTTGAAGGCCTGCTGCTCGTTGGCGACGTCGACCAGCGGGTTGGGGTTGTAGGTCGGAAGCGACACCGAGGCCAGCACCGCCCCCGTCGAGGGGTCCAGCGCCACAGCGGCGCCGTTGTTACCGGTGTTGCGCAGGCCGTTCAACGCCGCTTGCTGCACCTTGGGGGCGATGGTGAGGTTGACGGTGGCGCCCTCACTCTCCTCCCCCGTGAGCGTGTCGATGAAGTTGCGGACGAACAGCCGGCTGTCGGAGCCGTTGAGCAGCGCGTTCTCGGTCTCTTCGATCCCGCTGGCGCCGGTGGGCCTGAACGTGCCCACGACGTGGGCGTACAACTCTCCCTGCTCGTAGATGCGCTGGTACTGCTCCTCCTCCTCATTCAACTCGGAGTGGGCCACCTGCTCGTTGCCGATCACGATCGGCCCGCGGGGCGACTCCAGCCGCTCGGCGTACTGGCGGTTGTTGAACGGGTGCTCGCGCAGCGACTCCCCCTGGATCGCCTGAATCCAGGTGATGTTGAGCAGCAGCACGCCGAACAGCGCCATCGTGAACAGCGCGAGGCGACGGATGGGAGTGTTCATCGTGAGATCACCTGAGTCGCGCCCTCGTCCTGGATAGCCTGCGGAGCCGGCTTACGCGCGTTGTTGCTCATGCGTACCAGCAGGGCGAGCATGATGTAGCTCGATAACAACGCCGAGCCGCCTTTGGCGACGAATGGGATGGTCGCGCCGGTCATGGGGATGACCCGGCTGACACCGCCGACCACGACGAAGGTCTGGAACGCCAGCAGGAACGAGATCCCCGAGGCGAACATCTTGATGAACAGCTCGCGGGAAGCCAGCGCAATGCGCATGCCGCGTTCCACCAGCAGGGCCAGCGCCAGCAGCAGCACCATGCAGCCGGTCAGCCCCAGCTCCTCGCCGAACGCGGTGAAGATGAAGTCGTTTTCCACCTCGGGCACGTACTCTTCGGGGCTGCCGCCGCCCAGGCCCGTGCCCAGCACGCCGCCCTCACCCATGGCGAACAGTCCGCGCACCAACTGCTGGCTGTCGAAGCCGTTGACCCCGTTGTAGATGTCGGGGTTGAAGGCGTCCAGCCAGGTGACCATGCGCACCCGGAAGTGGGGGACGATCGGGTAGAGCAGGGCGCACGCGCCGAAGAACGCGGTCAGCCCGATCGCGATCCACGAGGCGCGCTGGGTGGCCACGTAGATCATCGCCAGGAACGTGCCGAACAGCATCAGCGACGTCCCCAGGTCGTTCATCAGGATGACCAGCACGATGATGCAGAAACCCCACATGATGCTCATTGGCATCAGGTCGCGCATCCGCGGCAAGTCGATGATCTTGATCGGCCCCAGCCGCACCCGCTTGCCGGCCAGCGAGAGCACGTCGCGCTTGGTCACCATGTAGCCCGACAAGAAGATCACCAGCGCGATCTTGGCGAACTCCGAGGGTTGCAGGGTGCCCAGGCCCGGAATGCCGATCCACTGCCGGGCACCGTTGATGGTCAGCCCCAACCCAGGGGTCAGCGGCAGCAACAGCAGGATGACCGCGCTCAACGCCATGATGTAGGGGTAGCGTTGCAGGGTGCGCGGCTCCTTGAGAAAGAACACGATCGCCGCGAAGACCGCCATGCTCAGCGCGCTGAACAGGATCTGGCTCAGTGCGCCGCCGCCCTCGGTCTCGCCGGTGGCGTCGAGCAGCCGCCAGATCATGGCCAGCCCCAGCCCGTTGAGCAGCGTGGCCAGCGGTAGCAGCAGCGGGTCGGCCCACGGCGCGGAGAACCGGATGAAGATGTGGGCCAACACGGCGAGACCGGAGAAGGTCAGGCCATAGCCGAACAGGCCCGTGGGTAGTGTGCCGTCGCGGGTCAACCCCGCCTCGGCGAACGCGAACAGCGTGATGCCGATCGCCATGAGCAACATGACCAGTTCGGCGTTGCGGCGCTTGATAGGTGGCAGCGCCGTGGGAGCGTTCGCGCTCTTGGGTGCGCTCTTCTCCTCGGTGACGACCTCGCTCATTCACCGGCCTCCTTCGGGGGTGCCGCGGGTGCCGGAGCCGACAGCGGGGGTCGCTGTGGCACCCTCCTGGGGGCTGGCCTCCTCAGCGCCCGGCTCCTCCTGAGAGTTCGAGGGTTGTGGAGACGTGGAAAGCTCGCTGCCGGTCCCACCGGCCAGGCCGCAGGACTCGGGGTCGCTCTCGCACTCCTCGGCCTTGGTGCGTAGTTCGGAGACGCGCTGCTGGGCCTGTTCTTGGCTCTCCAACGCGATGGTGGAGGAGACGGCTTCCCGCTCGTTCTCCGGAAGCAGTTCCAAGGGGATACCGGTGTCCTCCAGCTCTTCGGAGAGACTGTACCCGGCCACGTCAGAGCTGATGCCCCGGTATATGGCGACGTTGGCCTCGTTGGCGGTAGGGCCGATGAAGTACTGGCTGTTGATGTAGCGCAGCGCGAGGTAGGTTCCCGCGCCGCCGACGGCGAGGACCACGAGGACGAAGGTGAGCACCATGGGCCACCACCGCCGGGTCCTGCGCTCGGGCCCGGCCTCCTTGGCGCGCTCGAACTCGGGAGGCCGCTCCATCTCGGCGGTGTCGCTACTGCTGCGTGCCAGCCCTTGGGCGCGTCCCGCGGGAGTGTCGGGGGTCATGATCGGTTCGCGGCGCTGGTCGGCCGCGCCGACGATCGACGGAGCCGCCGTAGGTCCCTGCGGGTCGGTCGCGGTGTCGATGACGTCGGCCACGACGGCGGTAATGTTGTCGGGACCGCCGCCCCGGTTGGCGAGGTCGATCAGCCGCCGCGCCGCGGCGTCGGGACCCGACTCCGAGCGCAGCGTCTCGCCGATGGTGTCCGTACTGACCACGCCGGACAGGCCGTCGGAGCACAGCAGGTAACGGTCTCCGACTTGGGCTTCGCGCACCGAGATGTCGGGCTCGACGTGGCTGCGTCCGTCCAGGGCGCGCAACAACAGGGAGCGTTGCGGGTGGGTGTGGACCTCGTCTTCGGTGATCTTGCCTTCGTCGACGAGTGTTTGCACGAGCGTGTGATCGTGGGTGATCTGGCTGAACTCGCCCTCACGCAGCATGTAGCCCCGGGAGTCGCCGACGTGGATGAGCGCCACTCGGGCTCCCGACCACAGCATCGCGGTCAGGGTGGTGCCCATGTTCTCCAGGCGGGGCTCGTCTCGCACGCGCTGTGCGAGAGTATTGTTAGCCTGCTCCACAGCGATCTCCAGGGAGCGGACCATCTCATTGCCGGGAACGTCGTCGTCCAACGGCATCAGAGTGGAGATGGCTATCGCACTGGCGATCTCGCCGCCGGCATGCCCCCCCATGCCGTCAGCGACCGCCAAAAGGTACGGGCCGGCGTAGGCGGAGTCTTCGTTGCCTTCGCGGAGGCATCCTACGTCGGAGTACGCCGCGTATCGGAGAGCGATTGTCATTTGCGCAGTTCCAGGACGGTTTTGCCGATTCGGATGGGTTGTCCGACGGACACCGGCTGGGGGCGGGTCAGGCGCTGCTGGCCGAGGTAGGTGCCATTTGTCGAACCAAGGTCTTCTACGAGCCACCGGCCATCCTCAGAGAAGATCCGCGCGTGGCGGCCGGAGGCGTAGTCGTCGTTGATGACCAGCGTCGCTTCCCGGGCACGGCCGACGACGATGGGCTGCGAGGTGAGGTCGAGTGTGGTGCCGGCCAAGGGACCCTTGGTCACGACAAGGGACCGCGGTTCGTTGCGCCGGCCGCGGGTGGGGGCCGGCTTCGACCGACGTGGCTCGGAACTCCTAGACCGCTTCTTCTTGTTGTTCGTGGCAGGACCGAACAAGTCGGTGCGGATCACTCCGACCGCCATGATCACGAACAGCCACAGCACCGCGAGGAACGCGAGCTTGATCAGCATGAGGGTCAAGTCGGACATTGAAGTGCTCTTTAGCCCCTGTCGTGCTCCGGCTGGGCGCTGCTGGCCGGCACCGGCGTGTCATCTTCGCTGGAACCGTACCGAACCGCGCCGAAAAATTAAGTAAACCCGTTAGACGCGGTTATTGTGCCCGATTGGTCAAGTCTTTGGGAGGTTGTCCTCCTGGCCTGGTGATATTCCGGGAATGTTCCGATATGGGAGTACGGGAGTCGTCGGGACCGGCACCTCAGACACGGTCTGAAACCGGCCCAAAACACGCGGGATCGGTGGGCCAGCAGCCTCCTCCTGCCTTCAGTCGCGCCGGAACGTCATCGTGGTCCGCCCCAGGCTGATCCGCGTCCCGTCCACAAGACGCGCCCGCTTGACCTGTTGGCCGTTGACGAAAGTGCCGTTCGTCGACCCCAGGTCCACCAGCACCGCCTCGTCGTCGGCAACCCGGATCTCAGCGTGGTGGCGAGAAACCCCGTTATCGACCAGACGCAGATCGCAGTCCGTCCCCCGACCCAGTAGCGTTACCTGAGTGTTCAACTCAAAAGACTGCTGCATCCCCTGCGACTCCGGGCTGCCGTCATAGGCACTGCCACCGGCCGACAGCAACAACCGCGGATTCCCCGGACTCGCCTGCCGGCCCCCCGGATGATCGCTCACCGGTTGGCGAATCTCTCCGCTCTCCACCGTCGAACCGCGGATCACCCCGGAACGAATCCGAAACCGGCCCGTCTGCAAGTCATCCGCCGTATCGAACCGCACCCGAACCGGGCCCACGAACGAGTACCCCTGCTCGGTCGCGTACTCCCGCGCAAGCTTCGACAGCTCTTGGCCCAAACTGTCCGAGTAAACTTCCAGCCGCTCCCGATCGGTACCCGCGACCTCCACCACAAAGTCATTGGGCACCAACGTCCGCCCCTGCGCGACGATCGCAGCGCGCTCATCCATCTCACGCTGCACAGCGCTCGCGACCTCGACGGGCTGAAGCTCCGATTTGAAGGCCCGCGCGAAGGTGCCTTCGATCATCCCTTCAAGCCTTCGCTCGAAGCGTTGGAGCACTCCCACGAGGTACCTCCCTTACTCCACTCCCGATGTATGACGATCGTAACCGCGCAATGGTGCCCTTTGATTCACCCGCGCCCCGTACTTCGCCTAACCAGACGCTGAACATTTCCGTGCACGAGCCATCCCGCACCCGTGCTAGCCTTATCTCTGTCGCCAAGCGGAAGGCCAGCAAAGCCCACACGCAAGGGACACTACAGGTATATGTCACTCGGGCGGGTGGCGGAACGGTAGACGCGCACGGTTCAGGTCCGTGTGTCCTAACGGACGTGAGGGTTCAAATCCCTCCTCGCCCACGAGCTGGCCCACCATGGTCGATAGCTGTTGGCTATCTTCCCGGTGGGCCGTTGGTGTTTTTCGGGGGTGCGACCCCCCGGTCCCCCCGGTGCGGGGCTTTGCCCCGCGTGGTTGGGGTGGGGTTTGTTGTGGCTGGCCCACCACGGTCGATGGCTGTTGGCTATCTTCCCGGTGGGCCGTTGGTGTTTTTCGGGGGTGCGACCCCCCGGTCCCCCCGGTGCGGGGCTTTGCCCCGCGTGGTTGGGGTGGGGTTTGTTGTGGCTGGCCCACCACGGTCGATGGCTGTTGGCTATCTTCCCGGTGGGCCGTTGGTGTTTTTCCAGGCCTCTGTGCGTTTGCCCAGCCGGATGCCGTTCGCTCGTACCTCGATCGCTGCGCGATCTCAGTAGCTTGAGGGGGCGCGGTCGCTGAAGTGAGGTGAAGCGGGGCCGGTAGCTTCTGGAGCGAAGGCGTCGCTGTTGCCTTAGGACACGACAACGGGTGACCTCCCGCGACACGGCACCGGATCGGCGCAGCCCTCCGAGGCGCAGGCAGCCCCGCCACAGGGCAAAGCGGGGCACCAGCCCTGGCGATAGCCCACTTTGAACATAAGGGGGTGACCTCTCGGGCGGGCGCCGGGTGCGGCCTTTGCCCGAGGCGTATAGCCCGCCTGTCGTGGGTTGTTATGGGTTGAATCCCGCAAGCCGTGGCACCAGCCCCGGCCTCAGTCCGGCCCTGGCTGTCGAGATCGCGCAGCGATCGAGGCACGAGCGACGGGAAACCCTCATGCTGCCGGTACTGTCGGCCGGGGGGTGATGACCGGCGGCCACGCAATGCGGTGAGGACGGCAGTGGGCGGGGCTGCACCGCGGATGTGGGCCCGACGGGCGGGGGCAGACCTTCGCCAAGCCGCCCCCGCCAATAGCGGTGCCGCACCCCGTCGCCAGCATCCCCACCAGGACCCACGACTGGGCTGCCGTGACCTCCCGCATACGTATGGACATACCCTGTGGTACACCGCTGAACAGAACACAGGTTCCTCTTCGCGGCATAAGTTTCACAACGGGTCATAGGAGGATGATTCGGTTGCTCGGGGAGAATATGCCGGTGGTTGAGGTCACCACCGTCCCCGCTGACGGCTACCTGCTCGACGTCCGCGAGATCGACGAGTGGCAGGCCGGGCACGCGCCGCACGCCGTGCACATCCCCCTGACGGAGTTGGCTCAGCGCGCCGGCGAGGTCCCGCAGGACCAACAGGTATACGTTATTTGCCGGGTCGGTGGGCGCTCAGCGCAGGCAGTGCAGGCGCTCAACGACGCCGGGTGGCGCGCCGCCAACGTCGCCGGCGGCATGACCGCCTGGGCTGTGGCCGGCCGCGAGATGGTCAGCGAGACCGGCGAGGAGCCGCGGGTGGCCTGAGTGCGACCAACCGACCGTGAGCCGGGGCGGCGAGTCCCGGCTGCACTGTTGCCCCAGATTCCGTCGAACCTCGCCATTCGCGCGTCGCGCACCGTGTTCTGAATGGCACTATGACCACGTGACCTCAGCGCCCCTCACCGCCGACGCGGTCCTGGCCAGTGCGGCCGACCCGATCGTGGCGGTCGACCCCGACCTGCGTGTCGTGCAGTGGAATCCGGCGGCCGAGCGCATGTTCGGGTGGCGTTTCGCTGAGGTCGTCGGTGACCGGGCGCCGATCGTTCCCGACGAGCTCATGGCCGAGCACCACGCTGTGCTGGAACGGGTACGCGCCGCGGGCCCGGTGGCGGTTCACACCCGCCGCCACCACCGTGACGGCCACAGCCTGCACGTTCGGGTCGTCACCAGTCTGCTCACCGACGAGCAGGGCAACAACGCGGGTTGGGTGAGCCTGTTCAACGCCGTCGAGGACGCCGCGACTATCCACAACCATGTGGCCCAGCGTGCCCAACTCGTCCGCCGCCTGACCGACGTGGTCGCCGACATCAACGTCGACCTCGACCTGTCGTCGGTCCTGGACCGTATCGCCCATAGCCTCACCGAACTCACCGGAGCCGACGCGGGGGGCTTCGTCCTCATCGAGGAGGATCAGCTCCGGCTGGTCAGCCTCACTCAGCTCTCCGACCACTTGCGCGGCTACAGCGCGCCCCTAGAGACGAGCCTGTTCGGCGAGCTGCTTCGCAGCGGCAAGACAGTGCTGCTGGCCACGGACGACACCAGGTCGCTCGACGACCTGATCTGGTCGGACTTGCAGGGGTTGCACACGATCGCGCTAGGGGTCTCCAACGTCCAGGGGCGCCCCTACGGTGCACTGTACGCCCTGTACAGCAGAGGCAGAGTCGGCCACGTCGAGTTGGAGCTGCTCGAACTGCTCGCCGCGCACGCCGGTGTCGCCTTAGGCAACGCCATGGCTTATCAGGAGATGGTCCGACGCCGCGCCCATGAGCGGGCCGTTGTCGACTCCAGCGACGACGGCATCGCCGTCCTCGACCGGGCCGGTCGCGTGCGCAAGTGGAACCGGACCGCCGCCGAGCTGACCGGCTACGCTTTCGCCGATATGATCGGGACGCCTCCGCCGTTCCCCCTGCCCGATCAGCATCGTGGGTCGCTCACCCACCAGTTGGAGAACGGCCGATGGCTGGAGATCCTGATCGCCGACATCCCCGAAACCGGGGAGCAGGTGGTGGATTTTCGCGACGTCACCCAGGCCAAGGCGCTGGAGCAGGAGAAGGACCTGTTCCTGGCGACGGCCGGGCACGAACTGCGGACGCCCATCACCGTGGTTCGAGGGTTTGCCACGACCCTGGCGCGCCAGTGGGACAGGCTCGACGACACCGCTCGCTACGAGGCCATCTCGACGATCGCCGAACGTTCCACCCGCCTGTCGTACTTGGTGGAGAATCTGCTCATGGGCTCGGCCGCCGGCAGTGGCGAACTCACCGTCGACAAGTCGCCTTTTGACGTCGTGCCGCTGCTGCGGGAGACGACGGCCGCATTCCGTCCTCTCTCCGAGCACCATCAGGTGCTGCTTGATGCCCCCGACTCCCTGTCCATGGCGCTCGGCGATCCTGTCGCCACTGACGTCGTCATCGGTCAACTACTGGAGAACGCGCTCAAGTACTCCCCTGAGGGGGGAACGGTCACCGTGAGCGCCGATGTGGCAGGGGAGTCCTTGGTTGTCGAGGTCAGCGACGAGGGGGTGGGGGTGGCCGCCTGTGACGCGGAGCGCATATTCGACCGGTTCGTCCAAGGCGACGTCGGGGATCGCCGCAGATTCGGCGGTATCGGCCTGGGGCTCTACATCGCGCGCAGGCTCGCTCGCGCTCAAGGGGGCGACCTCAGTGCCCATCCCAATACTCCCCATGGAACACGAATGAGATTCACGATACCCTGTTCGCTCGCGGGAAATCCGACCGCGCACGAGGACACGGCCTTTGGCCAGGGTGGTCGGCACTGCTGAGTTCCCCTGGCAGTGCCCAGAGGTCGTCGTGAAGTGCGCCGCTTTCGGGATGGACCGCCGTCAGCGGGTTTCCAAGGCCAACCGACGGGGCATTTCGGCCCTGGCGGAGTTCATAGAACCAATCTGAGAACCAACCACTGTGCGGCGGGTAGATCCCGAGAAACCCACAGCGGCATAGCGAAAATCGGACAGCACCGAACAGGGGAAGGTCTATCAAGCGTTAGGCCATCGCGGGGCGCCTCGGGATCGTCTCGGAGCGTGGGTGCCGCGGGCCGAACCGGCAACGGGGGAACAAACTCGCGCGCGGAAGGACGGGAGACGCACGTGTCGAAGGCTGTACTGCTGCCACATGTGCCATCGAGCGTGACAACCGCGCGTCAACGCCTGTGCTCAGAGTTACGCACATGGGGCATTGGCGCCGCGAAGATCGACGATGCCGCGCTTGTCATCAGCGAACTACTGAGTAACGCCCTGCGTCACGCCGAGCCGCTGCCGCCGCCTTTCCCTCCCGACAGCCTGCGGGTGGCGTGGAATATCGCGATCGACGCCGGGGAGTCGCACGAAAGCGCCTGGATAGAGATCTCGGTCAGCGACGGAGGCTCGGACACGCTCCCTCGGGTCGCTCACGCTGATGAAACCGCTCAAGGGGGCCGCGGGTTGGGTATAGTGCAGCATCTCGCTACCAAGTGGGGAACCGAGGTCGACGAGAACACCACCACCGTTTGGGCGGTACTCGACCTGCCCGCCTCGGATATATCCTCCGATGAAAACCACACGTGGCCCTCGCGTACGGCTGGTCAAGAGACCTACCAACACATGACGTCGGTCAACGGGTAGCGGCAGCACTGTGGCCGGTATCGTCACGCCCCAACCGGACAGGCCTTCCCCAAAAACGCGGTTTTAATCACCAACGTGCCATCTGTCTGACGAAACACCGGGTACGAGGTAGCTACGGACTCCCCGGGACCGCTACAGTCTCGAATGTGGAGTTGAAGATCTCAAGCCAGTCTCACGCGGATTACGCTGTCGTCACTGTCCGTGGCGAGATTGATCTCTATACGGCACCGCATCTGCACAGCAAGCTTGTCGACGCGGTGAACGACGGCTCCCGCCGGCTGCTCGTCGACATGTCCCGAGTGGAGTTCTGCGATTCCACCGGCATGAACGTCCTCCTCTCGGTCATGAAGCATGCCCGCGAAAAGGAGGGCGCCCTCGAACTCGTGGCTCCGTGCCCGGCCGTGATGAAAGTCCTGGAAGTCACCGGCCTCGACGCGGTGTTTACGATCCATCCCACGACCGATGTCATCGCCGCTGCGGCGGGAACCGCCGCGTCGCAGTAACGGACCTGCCCCCTATCAGCGTATGAGTGACTCGGGTGGGACCAGCCGAACCGGCGACGTCGCCGTTGTCATCGCAGCCAAGGACGAGAGCGGGCGGATCGGCGCCACCGTGCGCGCCGCCCGCACGCTCCCCGGCGTGGACCTCGTCCTCGTGGTCGACGACGGGTCGACGGACACGACCGGTCCCGCCGCCACCAGCGCAGGCGCCCGACTGATCCGGCATAGCCGCAACCGCGGCAAAGGTGCCGCGATGGAGACCGGAGCCGAAGGTCTCCGGCTGCTCGAAGAGCAGCAGACCGCCTCCGGTACCATCGCGGCGCCGCGCCACCTCCTCTTCCTCGACGCCGATCTCGGTGACAGCGCCGCCGGCGCCGGGCCGCTCATCGAGCCCATCCGTGCCGGGCACGCCGAGATGAGCATCGCCCTGTTCCCGGCCGACCGGCTGCGTTCGGGCGGCCATGGGTTCGTTGTCCGCCTCGCCCGCGACGGTGTCCGCCGCGCCACCGGTTGGGAGCCCGAGCAGCCGCTCAACGGGCAACGTTGCCTGACCAGAGCCGCGTTTGAGGCCGCCCGCCCCCTCGCGTCGGGGTTCGGCGTCGAGACGGGGCTCACCATCGATGTGCTGCGCCACGGCTTCCGGGTGACCGAAGTCGAGGTGCCCCTGGAGCATCTCCCCACCGGGACCGATCTGCGCGCCCAAACCCACCGCGCCCGCCAATTCGCCGACGTCGCCCAAGCGTTGGCTGCGCGGCAGCTACGTCCCACGCTCGCCGCGGGGGCGAACCTGTTACGTGAGCGGGTCCGCGCCAACTCCCGGGCGCTCTACCGGCGAGCTCGCCAGATCCGGCGGCAACAGTGAAAACGACGCGCGCGACGCACCGTGTATTCAGGATATAACCCGTTGTATCGGTTAGTCTCGCACCGTGTTATCTACGATCCTTGCTGCCACAGGCATCCTGATCGGGCTCTGCGGACTGGTCGTGGGGTCCCGAGCCCACACCAAGGCACGCGCCGCGGTGGACGAGAGCAATGCCGTCCTCAGCCGGCTGCGTAACGAGATGGGCAACGGCCAAGCCGACCTCCGAGCGGTGCGCGACGTCGCCCTGGTGCGTTACGACGCCCTGGAGGCCATGTCGGGCGCGCGCTCCTTCTCGATCGCCATGCTCAACGCAGCGGGCGACGGTGTGGTCTTGACCTCCATCAACGGCCGTAGCGAAACCCGTACCTACGCCAAAGCCATCGCAGCGGGACACGCGAACGAGACGCTCTCCCCCGAGGAGCAGCAAGCCATTCGCGCGGCCCGCATGGGTCAGGGAGCCGGGGACATCGTCGCTGAGGACAGCGACGCGGCCGTCTCCACTGTCTCGCTCACCCGCCCCGCTGAGGCAGGCGAGTCTGCCGCAACGGCCACGCCTGCGGGCGAAGGCTTTGGCCCCGCTGACAGCGCTCGCGGTCAGCACAGCGACGACGCCGACGCTGAGCGGTCCGCTCGCCGCGGCAACCGCGGGCGCAGCCCTCGCCACGGGCACAACCCTGCCGCTGAGAGCGAACAGCCCACCATGGACCGCTCCACCGCCGGCAACAGGTGAGCCCCGTCTCGCCTGCCCGTCCCCGTCCCGCACAAAGTCTGTGACCTGCAATGGCCACCCTGTATCTCCGGCACCACCCATCGCGAACGTTATATTCTGCTGAACATGCCAGACCGTTATGCCTACCTGGGGCCTGAGGGAACGTTCACTGAGGTCGCGCTGCGCACACTCAAACCCGACACGCCCGCCGACGCTTTCGTGCCCTGCTCCGGTGTCGACACGGTCTTCGAGTCGGTTCGGCGTGGCGAGTTCACCGGCGGGGTGGTGCCGCTGGAGAACTCCGTCGAGGGCGGAGTCACCGCCACCATCGCCGAACTCATCAACGGGGAACCGCTGCTGATCTCCGCCGAGGTCGCCGTCCCCGTCGAGTTCGTCCTCGTCGGCCAGGCCAACACCGAACTCGCCGACGTCAAGCACATCGCGACGCACTCCCACGCCTTCGCGCAGTGCCGCGGCTGGCTGGCGCGCCACCTGCCCGACGCCGAAACCCACACCATCTCTTCCACCGCCGCCGCCGCCCAAGCGGTGGCCGAACCGGGGTCGCCCTACGACGCCGCCATCTGCGCGCGCGTCGCGGCGGAGCGCTACAAGCTGCATGTGCTCGCCACCGGGGTGGGCGACCGTGCTGACGCCGCCACCCGCTTCATCTACCTACGCCGCCCCGGCGCGCTGCCCGAGCCCACGGGCGCCGACCGCACCTCGCTCGTGGCGTTTCTCTCCAACGACCACCCCGGTGCGCTCGTTGAACTGCTGAACCAGTTCGCGATCCGCAGCGTCAACCTCACCCGGCTCGAATCCCGGCCCACCGGCGACGGCCTGGGCAACTACTGTTTCTGTCTCGACGCCGACGGCCACGTCGCCGAGGCCCGCCTCGGCGAAGCGCTGATGGGGCTGCGACGTATCTGCAAGGACATCCGTTTCCTCGGCAGCTACCCGCGCGACGACGCCGGCACAGAGCTCACGCCGTTCCTGCCCAGGCGCGACACCACCAACGCCGACTTCCATGAGGCCGAGTTGTGGCTCAACCGCATCCGCGCCGGCGAAGCCGGGTAACTCCTGCTGCCGCGCGTCGTCGGGCCGGCGCAGCCCCGGTGGTGGCTCCCGCGCTTGTCCCGCCCTGCACGCCGGTAGCAGCGACAGCGCTGCCGGCGCCCCGGGGAAGGAGATGTGACCACCTTCCACAGGGCGGTAGCCTGCATGCGTGATCGACCTGCGTGCTCTACGGGAAGACCCTGACCGACTCCGCGTCTCGCAGCGTGTCCGAGGCGAGGACGAATCCGTCGTTGACCGGCTCCTCGACATGGACTCGCGCCGCCGCACCGCACTCGCGCGCTTCGAGTCGCTGCGTGCCGAGCAAAAGAATGTGGGAAAGTCGGTCTCCTCCGCCGCACCGGAGGAACGCGAGGAGTTGCTCGCCAAAGCCAAAGCGCTGTCAGCCGAGGTCAAGGAGGCTGAGGCCGAGGCCGAGCGTCTCGGGGAGGAGCTCGACCAGCTTGTGGCCGAGGTTCCCAACCTCGTGGAGGAGGGGGCGCCCGAAGGCGGTGTCGACGACTTCACCGTGATGGACGAGATCGGCACGCCACGCGCGTTCGACTTCACCCCCCGCGACCATCTGGAGCTGGGGGAGAAGCTCGGCGCCATCGACACCGAGCGCGGCGCCAAGGTCTCGGGGGCGCGTTTCTACTTCCTCACCGGTGTGGGCGCGATGCTGGAGCTGGGGCTGCTCAACCTCGCCATGCAGCAGGCGGTGGCCAACGGTTTCACCCCCACCGTGCCTCCCGTGCTGGTCAAACCCGAAACCATGGAGGGCACCGGTTTCCTCGGAGCCCACGCCGCCGAGGTGTACCACCTGCCCGCCGACGACCTCTACCTCGTCGGTACCTCCGAGGTGCCCCTGGCCGGGTACCACGCCGACGAGATCCTCGCCGCCGACGCGCTGCCCCACCGCTACATCGGCTGGTCGACCTGCTTCCGTCGGGAGGCCGGCTCTTACGGCAAGGACACGCGTGGCATCATCCGGGTGCACCAGTTCAACAAGGTCGAGATGTTCGTCTACGCTCACCCCGACCAGGCGCACGAGGAGCACCTGCGGTTGCTGGCGTGGGAACGCGAGATGCTCGACAAGCTGGAGCTGCCTTACCGGGTGGTCGACATCGCCGGTGGTGACCTGGGGACGAGCGCGGCCCGCAAGTACGACTGCGAGGCGTGGATTCCCAGCCAGCAGCGTTACCGCGAGCTGACCTCAACCTCGAACTGCACCGACTTCCAGGCGCGGCGGCTCAACATTCGCTACCGCGACGAGGCGGGCAAGCCCCGTTTCGCGGCCACGCTCAACGGCACGCTCGCCACAACCCGCTGGATCGTGGCGATCTTGGAGAATCACCAGCAGGCCGACGGTTCCGTGATCGTCCCCGAGGCGCTGCGCCCGTTTGTGGGGCGGGAGGTCCTGGAGCCCACCGGCATGTAGCTCCCCGCCGGCCCGTGAAAAGGGAGACTCCCGTCGCTACGGGGGTGTTTCTATGGGATGGTCAAGCGGGGCGGGCTGGGTGGTGTTCGCTCGTGCCTCGATCGCTGCGTGTTCTCGGCAGTCTCGGCGGGTGGGCCGTACGTGGGGGCTGCCACGCGCCCTCTCCGGGGGCATGACGGCTCGTGCGTCGCTCGTGCCTTTCGGTTTCGCTCGCTCGGCAGCTTTAAGGGGACGCCGTGGTTGGGGCGAGCGGAAACGACGCGGACGGTCCTCGGGGAATGAGGCAGCGTCGCTTCGGCGTGGGGTGTCGCTTTCGCGGGGGATGCAGCGGTGGGCGGCGGTCTCTGCGGAGGCGGTGGCAGAGGGTTCCCCGGGAGGCGTTGAGCCGTGGCCCTTCCCCAGCCCGTTGCGGTGCCCGTCTCACCTTGGCCGCAGTCCGCCCCAGGCTGCCGAGATCGCGAAGCGATCGAGGCACGAGCGACGGGAAACACCGCATGCTCTTCTCAGGCTAAAGCCACACTCCGCCACGCGCCCTCTCCGGGGGCATGACGGCTCGTGCGTCGCTCGTGCCTTTCGGTTTCGCTCGCTCGGCAGCTTTAAGGGGGGCGTCCTTCAGTAGCCGAACTTGCGGCGGAAGCGTTCGAGTTGGCGGCGTTCGCGTTTGCTGGGGCCGCCCGTCCCGGGGGCGCGCCGCGGCACGGAGCCTTGCTCCCGCGCCGGCGGGGTCGCCGGCGTGTTGTCGATATAGCAGCGTACGGCGATCGGCGCGCCGACCCGTTTGTCGATGACGTGGGTGATTTCCACGATCCGGGTCTTGCCGTGCGCCCGGACACGCACCGTGTCGCCGACTCGCACCGCGGCGGCGGGCTTGACCCTGCGGTTGTTGACCCGCACGTGCCCGCCTCGGCACGCCTGCGCGGCCTCCGCGCGCGTCTTAAGCAGCCGCACCGCCCACAGCCATCGGTCCACCCGGGTACTTTCCAGCCCGGGCGGAAGGGGCTGCCCAGTGGAGGCGGGATCGGCCGGGGGCGCCTCGGGGTCGGGCTCGGAACCCGACGGGGGCTGCTCTGCGTCGTGCACGGTTAGGTCCTTCTCGTCGCGTAGGGAACCAGTGCGCGTGGGTCTCCTCTGCTCGCACTCTAGAACCGATTCTCGGGGCGCGCCATGGCTGTTGCCGCGGGGGTGCGGGGTCCGCGGTGCTGCGGCCGGGACAACGCGAGGCGCCCTCCGCCCGGCCCCGCAACCGTCAGGAAGGTGGCTGGCCAGGTCGGCGGCGCCACCCTGGCATCGCGGCGTCGTCGATGCCTTCGTCGGTCTCCGACCCGCTTCGGACGGAGCGGAGGCGCCACGAGCGCGAGGGCGCTCCTCTGCCGTGTCCGCCGTTTGTGTTGGGGACGCGAGGGGCGCGACCGCGGGCACCGCTTTCCGGGCGTCTCGGCGCCTCCTGCGGCTCGCGGCGCGCCCCGGCCAACCCGTTACAGGTAGGGCCCGGAAGCGCCGCGTGAGGGGCGCTGCGCCTCTTGCTGCTCGTGGCCCTGCATCGACGGCATACCCGAGGGAAGCGCCTTGCGCATGTTCTCCAGTTGGGCCCGCGTAGCCATCTGCTGGGCGAACAGCGTGGTCTGTATACCGTGGAACAGCCCTTCCAGCCAGCCCACGAGCTGGGCCTGTGCGATGCGCAGCTCAGCGTCGCTGGGGGTTTCCCCCTCGGTCAGCGGCAGCGAGAGCCGTTCCAGTTCGTTGATGAGCTCCGGCGCCAGCCCGTCTTCCAGTTCCTTGATCGAGCTGGCGTGGATCTCCCTGAGCCGCGCCCGGCTGGCCTCGTCCAAGGGAGCGGACTTCACCTCGTCGAGGAGTTGACGGATCATGCTGCCGATGCGCATGACCTTGGCCGGTTGCTCGACCATCTCGGTTATGGAGCGCTCCCGGTTCTCCTGTTCCTCGCCTTCGCCCTCCGAGTCGTCGGCTTGGCCGTGCTCGGCCGAGGTCATAGCTGAGCCGTCAGGACCCAGGATCAAAACGTGTTGCTGCTCTTCGTCACTGAATTCGTTGTTCATCGATGTCTCACAGCGTCTTTCTCTTCTTTATCCTCAGTTCGCTGTCGGAGCCCGCTGTGGGAGACGCGCCCCAGACCCAGGAGCGTCGGCGAGCCTTGACCATCGCGGTGGTATCGGTGATATCGCTGCTCAGGTGGTAAGTACGATCTTGCCGATATGCGCGCTCGATTCCATGGTGCGGTGTGCCTCGCCCGCTTCGGCCAAGGGCATCTCGCGGTCCACGATAGGGCGCACGGTGCCCGCTTCGACCAAGGGCCACACGTGCTCGGCAACACCCTGCACGATCGCCGCTTTTTCGGCGCGCGGGCGGGAACGCAGCGACGTTGCGTGTACTGACAGCCGTTTGACCAACATTCGCCCCAAGTCCAATTCGGCGCTACGTCCTCCCATGAGCCCGATGATGGTCAGTCGTCCGTTGACGGCCAGACAGCGCACGTTGGCGGCCAGGTATGAGCCGCCCATAATGTCGAGAATCACGTCGACCCCCGCGCCGTCGGTCTCCGCGTGGACGCGCTCGGCGAATTCCTCCTCACGGTAGTTGATTGTCACGTCTGCGCCGAGTTCCCGGCAGCGCTGGAGTTTTTCGTCGCTGCCCGCCGTGGTGAACACCCGAGCGCCCCAGGCGTGCGCCAACTGGACCGCGAACGTTCCGATGCCGCTGCCGCCGCCGTGCACCAGCAGTGTCTCGCCCGAACGCAGCCCGGCGGTCATGAAGATGTTCGACCACACGGTGCAGGCCACCTCGGGCAGGCCGGCCGCTTCAGCCAGCCCGATCCCCGCCGGTATCGGCAGCAGTTGGCCAACGGGCACGGCCACGCGCTCGGCGTAGCCGCCACCGCTGAGGAGCGCACACACCTGGTCTCCGACGTGCCAACCGGAGGCGGCGGTTTCCGGCCCCAGAGCGGCTATGTGTCCCGAGCACTCCAGGCCGGGGTATTCCGGGGCGCCCGGGGGTGGGGGGTAGTTGCCCTGTCGTTGGTTGATGTCGGCCCGGTTGACCGCCGTGGCCGCCACGTCGACGAGGACTTCCCCGGGGCCGGGTTCAGGGTCGGGTACCTCCCGCAGGGTGAGGCGTTCCGGACCGCCAGGTTCGCTGATGACAATCGCACGCATGCTCCTCAACGTACCCACCGTTTCCGTGCCCGCCGGGCGCGACGGCCGCTGACTGCGCTGTCCGGCGCGGCTCACAGCCGCGCGGGCCGCCGCGGTTTCGGGCTTACCGCAGCGGACCGCAGCGGCGCGCATTCGGTGTGGTTCACCTGTGTCCATCCCTGGTTGTGGCAGTTGTTGGATCGTCCGTGCTCACGCCGTGAGAGAACGTTTCGAGATTTATTGCTGGGGAGCGGTGTGACCATTTCGCTAAACCGATACTTTTATCGTTGTTGACTCCGGGTGGCAGAGGTTCCGAAGCTTGGCAGGGCGGTGGAAAACACAGTCCGTTCTCTTCCCCCTTTTTCCTCGGTGCCCACTCGGGGAGAGCAACCCGGCCCTTGACGTGCCGTTAGGAGAACCTCGGTGGCATACGAAGATCGCGATGGTCCCGACCACGCGGGTAAACGTCGTCCGCACAGTCAGGAAGGCGACCGCGGCGCCGGGGCGGGAGAGCAGGGCCACGACGCCCAGTTTCGGGACGGCGACGAACACGGCTCCAACGAGACGCGGCCCGAGGACTGGTTCGGCGGCGACACCCCCACTCCCCCTCCGCCGCCCTACGCTCAACACCAGGCAGACAGCGACTCGTCGGTGGCCTATCAGCCTCCGATGCACGCCCGCGGTGCCGACTCCCGCCACCAGCAGTCGCCCGTGGCGGGGGCGGCGCCCCAGGGCAACGGCCGTTCCGTTGGCGAGGTGTCCGTGGCCACACCCTCGGGCGCGCCGTGGTCGCCGCCCGCGGAGTCGCCCACCCCGCCTCCGGACACCACTGGTGGGGCGGACGTTCGAGTGGACGCTCCGGCCGACGGCGCTCCTGACGACGATCTCCCCGAGCCTGAGCCGTTGCCCCCGCTGGAGGGCACGTTCGCTCCGGTAGCCGAGGACGGCAGCAGCAATGTCACCACCGATCAGGGGCAGCCGGCAGCGCCGCCTTCCGCCCCGTCCGAGAGCGCGCCGGCCGCTCCCGCCGGTACGGCGCCACCGTCGCCGGAGGCCGCCGTCCAACCGGACTCTCCGCCCTCGGGCGGACAGCCCCGCCCCGCGGTGCCGGAGACGGCGGAGGCGTTGCAGGCGGAGACGTTGGTGCGGTCGCGGCGGGAGCCGCCTACGGGTGGGTGGCGTCGGGCGGTGCATGCGGCCACCTTCGGGTTGGTCCATCCGGGGGAGTCGCCGGCCGAGCTGCGGCGGCGTGAGTTGGTGGCGCGGGCGCGTACGCATGTGGCCGGCGGGCACCATCGGGTGGCGATCATGAGTTTGAAGGGCGGGGTGGGCAAGACCACCACCACGGTCGCGTTGGGGTCGACGCTGGCCAGTCTGCGCGGCGATCGGGTGTTGGCGGTCGATGCCAACCCGGATCGAGGGACGCTGTCGGACAAGGTGCGGTTGGAGACGGCGGCCACGATTCGGGATCTGCTCAACGAGCGCCATCTGGTGCGTCGTTATGCCGATATCCGCGGGTTCACCTCTCAGGCGGCCTCGCGGTTGGAGATTTTGGCCTCCGATCGGGACCCGGCGGTCTCGGAGGCCTTCAGTGAGACCGATTATCGGCAGGTGGCCGATCTGTTGGAGCACTTCTACTCGATCACGCTCACCGACTGCGGCACCGGCTTGTTGCATTCGGCGATGAGCGGGGTGTTGCAGTTGGCCGACCAGATCGTGCTGGTCTCGACGGCGTCGGTGGATGGGGCGCGCAGCGCCAGTGCGACGTTGGATTGGCTGGAGGCCCACGCTTACGGGTATCTGGTGCAAAACGCGGTGGTGGTGTTGTCGATGGTGCCCACCGGCAAGTCCAGTGTGGACGTGGACCGGCTGACCCAGCATTTCGCCAGCCGGGGCCGCCAGGTGGTCACGATCCCGTGGGACGCCCACCTGGAGGAGGGCGCCGAGGTCGACCTCGACCAGCTCCACGCCACCACCCGCCACGCCTACCTCAACCTCGCCGCCGCCGTCGGCGACGCCTTCGCCTGGACCAGGTAAGAGCCGGTCAGCCATCGGCGGCACGGAAAAACACGTGGGGCTCTCCGAAGGTACCTTCGGAGAGCCCCATCGGTGCGGAGGGTGTGGGATTTGAACCCACGAGGCCGGGGCTACCGACCTTGCGCTTTTCAAGAGCGCTGCACTCGGCCGCTATGCGAACCCTCCATAGCGAAGCTGACCGCTTCGCACGCTTGTGATGGTGTTTTTCTCCCGCGCCGCGGCTCGGGAAACCCCATCCGTGAGCACGGCGGGTCCGGCACCGCGGAACGCATCCCAGACGATGCCAGATGCTCCCACGCTCGCGCCACTGGGATATCGGCTCTCGGGGCCGGGACGGTGCCCGAGCACCGGCGCCGGTCCGGATGTCGACCGGGCTGTTGCTCTTCCCCGGCCAGCGTGCTCACTCGCCCCATACTACCGTGATCCACCGTTGCACCGGCTGCTTGCCCGCCTCGCCGCGCAACGGCGCGATGGAATGTGACAGGCCGGGATGACGAGGGGCTTAAGCCACGGGTGGCCCCGTGTCACCCCGGCCGAGGCCGCCAGGACCAGGCGGGTAACAGTAACGCGAAACAGCCACGACCTGGGAAGGGCCGGCCGTAGTACCGCGTCTGCGATCACGGGAGGAGTCGGTGTGATCGCACTGCCGAATCTAACGAGACGACGGACGCGCCCCCACTGTCCGCGGTGCTTGTCTTTTCGAGCATGATTGTCACTCTGGTGATAAATCCGCCGGCAGAGAGTGTCGTGAATGCCCTGTTTTTTCGCTTAGGCGGGTTTCAGGACTTTGGGGAGGGGCGGACGGATACGTGTCCCGCCCGGCCCTCCCCTGTGCCCGGCGTGCTCACTCCAGCACGTTCTCGCGGATCGCATAGACCGCGGCCTCCATCCGCGAGTGCAGTTGCAGCTTCTCCAGGATGTTGCGCACGTGGTTTTTCACCGTGTTTTCGGCGATGTGCAACTCTCGGGCGATTTCGCGGTTGGAACGGCCGCGGGCGATTAGCCCCAACACCTCGGTTTCGCGTCCGGTCAGCCGTGGCGTGGGCACCTGACGGGGCCGGGTCTTGTCCTTCTTGGCCAGCGCCGCGAACTCCCCGATCAGCTTGGTTGCCATCGAGGGGTTGATGAAGGACTGCCCGCCCGCCACGGCCCGCACCGCGTCGGGCAGGTCGGTGATCGAAATCTCCTTGAGCAGATAACCGGTCGCGCCCGCCTTCAACGCCTCGAACAGGTCGGCCTCCTCGTCGCTGATCGTCAGCATCACGATCCGCGCCGAGGGCACTGCCGCCTTCACAGCAGCGCAGGCTTCGATGCCGCTGGTGGGCATCTGTACATCCATCAGGACCACGTCGGGCAGCAACTCGGCGGCCTGGCTGACGGCGTCCGCCCCGTCGCCGGCTTCTCCAACCACCTCGATGTCGGCCTCCTCATCGAGGACCGAAACCAGGCCGCGCCGGAAGAACGCATGATCGTCGACGACGAGCACCTTGGTGCCACTAGTCGTAGGGTCGGCGGTCGAAGCGGGGGACACGCTCACCGTAGGTCCTTTCTGAAATTGGGGCAGCGCGGCACTTCTACTTTGGCACGTCACCCACCGTGCTAGCCCCCGGACATAGGGCTTCGTTCCCGCCTTTTTCGCTCGGGGGACGTAGCGCTCTTCCCACGCGGTGCCGGTCGTCCACAGCGACACGCCGCCAGAAAACCCAGAAAACCGTGCCTGTCTGTCGTGTCCACTTGGTGAGGCGTGCCGGGGGCGTGCATGATGGTCGTTGCGCCGGCGTTCCCCGTCATCATTCGCCACGGAGGGCGGTGTTCCCGGGAACGTCGGCGCCTCTGTCGCGCCTTTTGTGCTTTCGTGGCCTTCCGCGTCGTTCGTCCGAATTGTCACTTCCCCTGGATACGGTCGCTGTGAGTCGTTCGGTGGGACGAAGGCAGGAGGAGGCCGGCGTGAGATTCCGAGTCGATCAGCAGGGGTTCGCCGACGCTGTCGCGTGGACGGCCCGAGCCTTGCCCAGCCGTCCGGCCGTTCCCGTGCTCGCGGGGATGCGCCTCGACCTTTCCGATCCCGCCTCAGGGCGGTTACAGCTTTCCAGCTTCGACTACGAGGTTTCGGCGCGGGCCGCGGTCGACGTGGCTGCCGTCGAGGCGGGCACGGTGCTGGTGTCGGGCCGGCTGCTGGCCGAGATCGTGCGTAACCTGCCCGACCGACCGGTAGAGGTCGCCGCTGACGGTCCGCGCGTCACTCTCACCTGCGGCGGTGCGCGTTTCACCCTGCTCACGTTGCCCTTGGAGGACTACCCCCGGCTGCCCGAGATGCCCGCAGCGGTCGGATCGGTCGCCGCCGACGCCTTCGCCTTGGCGGCCCGCCAGGTGACCCCGGTCGCCAGCCGTGACGACACCTTGCCGATGCTCACCGGCGTCCACCTGTCGATGGCGGCGGACTCGATGACCTGGGCCGCCACTGACCGCTACCGCATCGTAGTGCGCGAGCTGTGGTGGCACCCCGAGCACCCCGACCTTGCCGCGACCGCTTTGGTGCCGGCACGCACGCTGGCCGAGACTGCTCGGGCGTTGGTCAACGGGTCGAATGTAGGGATCGCGCTCTTCTCGCCAGAGAGGGGCGCGGGGGACTCCACCATGCCCAGCGAGGGCATGATTGGTTTCGACAACGCCGGTCGGCAGATGACGACCCGGCTCATCGACAGCGAGTTCGTCAACTACCAGGCCCGGTTCCCCAGCGACTTCTCCGCGCGGGCGCGGGTGCCCACCGCCCCGCTCCTGGAGGCCGTCAAACGGGTCGCGCTCGTGGCCGAGCGTGGCACACCGCTGCGGCTGTCCTTCTCCGCCCACGAGGTGGTGTTGGAGGCGGGCTCGGGGGACGACGCCCAAGCGTTGGAGGCCATGCAGGTGGAGTTCGGGGGCGATGAGCTCAGTATCGCCTTCAACGTGCAGTACCTGCTCGACGGGCTCGGCGCGGTGGACAGCGAGCACGCTGACATCGGCTTCACCAGTCCCACCAAACCCGCGGTCATCTCCAACGTGCCCGCTGACGAGAGCGATCGGCCCGACCTGCGCTACCTCGTGATGCCACTGCGGGTGTCCTGAGCGGCCCCGGCTGCCGGGGCCGCCGCCTCTGCTTTCCCGCCGCCGCGCCATGGCAGGGCCGATGGGGGCCGGCTTCCGTGGCTCGGTCCTGTTGTCGAGCGGCTGGGGCGTAGAAGGCCGTGGGGGTGTTCTTTGTTCGCTCGTGCCTCGCTCGCTGCGCGTTCCCGCCAGCCCGTGGGGCGACAGCGGAGGCGCTCACCCGCGTGCGCCCACCGCCTGGCCTCGCCGCCCGTCCAAAAGACACCAACCTAGTCCGGCCAGCCTTCGGCGCTTTCGATCGCGCCTTCGTCGAAGGGGCGCAACTCGTAGTGGAGGGCCTCGTAGCGCAGCAGCCGGTGTGACAGCGGAACGCCCCACCCTTGGAGCACGGGGTGGCGCCGGCTCAACAGTCGACTGGCTCGCTGCGCCTCGGCGCCTTCGAGGAGGTGGACCTGGCCACGGATCGGGCTGCCGGTGGGGTGGCCTTTGGAGGTGCAGGGACGCAGGTCGGCGACGGGGTACCCATGCAGTCGTCGCGCTTTGGCGGAGTCCTGCCACGTGCTGAAGAGCACCCGGTCACCGTCGATGACGATGCGGACCGGTGTGTCCACCGACGTTGTCCCGTCGCGTTGGTATGTGGTCAGCAAAGCTGTTTTGTAGTGCTCGAATGCCTTCAGGAGCGCGGCCGTGGACATCCGGTCCTCCTTGCCTGCGGGGCACGCTGGCAGTGGCGACAGCGTTCACTATCCAGGTTCCCGCATGGAGTGGGGTACGTCACTGCCAACACAGGAATTCTTTGGACGGGGTCGCACGCCGCTGGGATGTCACCGTCGCGCGCACTTCGGCGGAAAGGCCCGCTCAGGGGATGGCGATGGAGAAGGCGGGGGATTCGGTCCCATAGTGAGAGGGCGTGCGCTGGGCAGCGCTACCCCATCATGCAGCTTGGCCGGATGTGGCCACGAACTGTGGTTTATCCACAAGGAAAATTGGCCGCTTGTTGACCTTCCCCAAGAATCCCGGAGTTATCCACAGGCTGACTGCGCCCCTGTGGAAGAAACCTCCCTGCCGCAGGAGCGTATTGGGGCACATTTCGCTGTTCGACGCCGACAA
The DNA here is from genome assembly GCF_039539445.1 of Salinactinospora qingdaonensis. Lineage (NCBI taxonomy): Bacteria > Bacillati > Actinomycetota > Actinomycetes > Streptosporangiales > Nocardiopsidaceae > Salinactinospora > Salinactinospora qingdaonensis. Next base: position 237,749 of record NZ_BAABDD010000006.1, on the reverse strand, counting down.
CGCCCCGATAACGGACATACTTCTAAACCGCCCCGAGGTGACCGGAAAACGGCCACATCGGTGCGCGGCCGGCCCCGCTCAGTCCTTAGCGAGTCCACCTTCCGCCGCCGCGGCACCGGCCGCTCTGGGAGAGAACCCGATCACTCACCCTCGCTGAGCGAGGCGGTCTCGTTGCCGCCCACCGCGGTCTCCGTACCGATGCGGGCGCGTCGTCCCCGAACGTAACCGGCCCGGTACCCCGCCCGATGGTGGGTGCGTTCCGGGCGAGTGGGCCGCAGCTTGGGGAAGCGGCGCTCAAACTCTTCATAGACCCGGTCGACATCCTCGCGCAGCACCAGTTCCGCACCCCGGCTGCTCTGCCCCTCGGTGCCGTTGCTGCCATCGCCGGTCTCGCCGTTCTCCCCGGACTCGGGCTCCTCCCGCAGCCGCGCGCGGAACTCGCGGATGCGCTCGGCCACCGCATAGCCGTAAGCACGCACAAAGGAACGGTAGTAACGGCTGCGTTCGGTCGCCAGCGTCGAACGGTCGTAGTTGCGCAACTCCCGCAGGTTCGCGACGTGCTCGCGCGCCGAGTACCGTGCTGAGGCCTCCATTTGCATGCTGATCGACGGCAACAGCACCCGCAGCGAGTCCAGCGCCGTCATCGTGCCGACGATGATGAGGGTCCGATCGGTGTTGGCCGAGGTGTTCCCCCGGACCGCGGACTGGCATCCGTAGGCTGAGGCGATCGACGCGAGAGCCTTCACCCGCGCCTTGCCGTGGCCGCCCACCCCTGAGACGGGGAAGTCCAGTCGGGTGACGGACTCGGCCTCCTCGCCCCGTTGTGCCCGCGCCTCCGCTTCGGCGATGGCGTGGCGGGTCATCAGTTCTGCGGCCTTGGCGGTGAACGCCTGGCTTTCCGCGTCCGTGACCGAGGGGTCCTCCGCCATGCGGAGTAGTCCTCGGACACGCTCGATCATTTTTTGACGAGCTTCGGTCGACATAGAGCGCTGGTCGTTCCCCCGTTGTCCGGTGCGGTTTGACGCCGGCTACTGGCCGGTTAGGACTTGTTCCCAGCGACCATACCGATGATGCCGAGGATCACCCAGAGAACCGCCGCGGAACTGAGTCCCGCGAAGATCGCTGCGAACGGTCCGCCAGCGAACAGCGTTACCACGGCGACCCCCACACCAGCCAGAACCGCCGGAGGGCCGGCGAACCGCCAGGGGTACTGGTAGGCCCAGCGCCGTGCCCGCGGATCGCCCTTCTTCCCCAGCAGCGCCACTGCGCCGCCCACGAGGGAGAAGAAGAATATCGCCGTCGTCAGCGGGCCGGCGATGGAGAGATCACCCAGTGACATGAGGAAGGATAGTGCGCCGGCGACGGCGCCTGCGCCCGTTGCGATCCCTGTGGGCCAGATCATCGTCGCCGAGGCGACAGGAGTGAAAGCGTTTCCGCGCTCCAGCGTCATGTCAGCTCCTTGCGTCGGTGAGCGGTGCATGGCTGGATCGTCCAGCCGCTCACTCTCCACAATGCCCTTCGTCTGGCCGATTTACCTCAGGGCACGCCCCTGACTTTCCCCCGAAGTAACGTTTTCCCATGTCGCATCCTGAGGCACCGGACTCGTGGGCACTACATCCGGACAACGTATGGTCTCGCTGGAAAGTGCCCGCTGCCACCACGGCACCACAACGGTGGGCGGCCCGATAAGTTCGCGGTCACAACTCGGTTGGGGTCTGGCCAAAACTGGGGGGCGACGAGTTCCCCGTACCCTCGGGCCAGAGGCCGTCGTCACGGCAGCGGTGCCGACGCGCGGGCCTCGGCCATCCGCAGCAGCCAACTCGGCGACGCCACGTGCGCCCCCACGGCATGGCAGCGTGCCGCCAGCTCACGATCGGCGGTGACCACCACAGCACACGTCTCCCGCGCGTGCTCCGCGGTGACCCCCACGATGGTGTCGTCGCCCGACCCAGGGGCGGCCACCACCTCCACGCCGCGGGTCGGCTCCACCCCACGCGCGGCGCCCTCTGTGACGAGCACAACCGAGGGCAGCCACCGATACAACGGGGGCAGCGCCACCCCCTCGGGGATATCCGCGTCTGCCAGCCCATGCTGAGGCAGCAGCGCCAGCAGATCGCGTAGCCGCCCGGTGGCCGCCAGCCGGTCGTGCCACCAGCCGTCGGGCCGGTGCCCGATCGTGTTGGCGGCATCGACGACGATCACCAGACGCCGTGCCAGTGCCGCCCGCAGTTCCGGCCAGATCTCTCGTAGCGCCGGCAGGAGCTGGAGCTCCAAAACATCGTCCAGCGGCGTCCAGCGGATTTCGATGCTTTCGGCGTTGCCGGGAGAGAACTCCCACAACTCGGGCAGCCGCGCCAGCACGGTGTCGTAAGACCACACCGTGTGGTCTTGCCGGTGGATACCCCCCAGCACCGCGTGGTCGAGCACGCCCGCGACGCCGTGCACCTCCTCACCGAACTCCCGCAGCGCCGTGCCCACCGATGTCTCGCCGCTGTCGCGGGCACCGCCCGGCATGCCCCAGGTGCCGCCCTGGTGACTCCACAGTGCCCGCCGTTGCAGTAGCACATGCTCAGTGCCGGCGTGGTCTCGCGTGTGCAGCAGCAGCCCGGACGCCCCATAGCGGCCCCACCGCCGCGAACCGTCGGGCAGGATCACCCACCCGTCGCCGTCACCCGCGCCCATGGTCCCTCCGTTCCCCGCGCGCCGCCGGGAGCCTCCAGCGGCCGGATCTTTGCTACCAGCTTGCAGGCGCCGCCCGCCAGCGTCCGTGAGATATCCCCAACGTGGTTCCAACCAGCATGCGGCGGGGTGTCTTCCCGGCCAGGAACAGGCCCGGCTCTCAAGCCCTCGCGGGGCCAAAGCCCGCCGATGCGAGCCCGCGCCTATCGAGATGTCGACATGTCGCCGTCCCGCTGGGACACAGGTGGCAGCCTCGGCGACTCCGACGTATCGGAGTGGCACCTAGCGTCCCATCTGCCTTACCGAAAACCGTGCTTACGGGTGTGGAACCACGCATTTCCCGATGGTCTGCCCGGTGTCCGTATCGGGGCGCCGGCAACAGGAGTGAAACGCCGGTCGGTTGGGCAAGCGGTGGGAGGGGGTGCGGCTGCGGAAGCTGTGGGCTCTCCCGCACCCGCCCGCTCTGGACCCGGCGAACCACGTCGGGCCTTCACCACGGCTGTTGCGCCAGCGCCGGTGGGCGGGCGCGCGGCCCCAACGCTCCTCCCCGCCACGGAGAGGAGCACTCCGCTTGACCGGATGTCGCGGGAGGACGGCTCGCGGCCTCCGGTCGAGCGGTGCCCGCAGCAGACCGGCGCCCCGCCCCACCGGCCAGCCCAACGACCCCACCACCTCGCCCCCGCCCTTCCGACACTTCCGCCCGCCCCCGGGACGGCTGAACCGGCTCCGCGGCCACCCGAGGGGAGGTTTGTCCCCCAACGTGAGGGGTTAGCCAAGGTGGTGCAAGCCCACCGTGTCGCCCCACGAGACCGCGTCCAGCCGCGGCGACGCCCCCACGGGGCCGTTTCCCAGAACCGACGAGAGGAGGCGCCGACGTGAGCCTGGACCTGCCGGCCGCAGCGGAGCAGCACCCGAGCACCACCGTCGACACCGCCGCGCTCCAGCGCGCCCTGACCGAGCGGGTCGACGGCGAGGTGCGCTTCGACAACGGCTCCCGTGCCGCCTACGCTGCCTCCGGTGCCACCTACCGGCAGGTGCCCATCTGCGTGGTCGTGCCACGCTCAGTGGAGGCCGGCGCCGAAGCCGCCACGGTCGCCCGAGAACACGACGCCCCCTTGCTGTCGCGCGGCGGCGGCACCAGCCTGGCCGGCCAGTGCTGCAACGTCGCCGTCGTCATCGACTGGTCCAAGTACTGCGACCGTGTCCTTAGCGTCGACGTCGACGAGCGCACCGCCATCGTCGAACCCGGCGTCGTCCTCGACAACCTCAACGAGCGCACCCGCGCCGAAGGCGGCCTCATCTTCGGCCCCAAACCCTCCACCCATGACCGCTGCACCATCGGCGGGATGCTGGGCAACGACTCCTGCGGCTCCACCTCGCAGGCCTACGGCAAAGCCGCGGACAACGTGGTCAGCCTCGAAATCCTCACCTACGACGGCTGCCGCATGTGGGTGGGCGCCACATCCGAGGCCGACTACGAGGACATCCTCGCCCAAGGGGGCCGCCGCGCCGACATCTACCGGCGGCTGCGCGCGCTGAGCGACCGCCACGCCCGCGCCATCGAACGGCGCTTCCCCGACATTCCCCGCCGCGTCTCCGGCTACAACCTCGACTCCCTGCTGCCCCAGAACGGGTTCGACCTCGCCCGCGCCCTCGTCGGCTCCGAAGGCACCCTGGCCACCATCTTGCGCGCCAAAGTACGGCTAGTGCCCGAGCCCCCCGCCCGCGACGTCGTCGTCTTGGGCTACCGTGACATTTTCGCCGCCGGCGACGCCGCCGCCGGTATCGCCGCCTACGAGCCGCTCGCCATCGAGGGCGTCGACGACAAGCTCATCGACTACCAGCGCCGCAAACGCCTCAACCCCGAGGCGCGCAAGCTGCTGCCCGAAGGAGCCGGCTGGCTCATGGTCCAGTTCGGCGGCGAGACCCGAGCCGCGGTGCGCGAGCGCGCCCAACGCTTCGTCGACGAGATCAGCGCCTCTGAGCACGCCCCGACCGTGCGCTACTACGACAACCCCCGAAACAACGACGACCTGTGGAAGCTTCGCGAGTCCGCCCTGGGCGCCACCGCCCTCGTGCCCGGCGAGCGCGACACGTGGGAGGGGTGGGAGGACTCCGCGGTCGCCCCGGAACGCTTCGGCGAGTACCTGCGTGACCTGCACGCGCTCCTCACCGAGTTCGGCTACGCGCAGCGGGCCGCCTTCTACGGCCACTTCGGCCACGGCTGCCTGCACACCCGCATCCCCTTCGAGTTGTCGTCGCACGACGGCGTCGAACGCTACCGGGAGTTCGTCGAGCGCGCCGCCGACCTCGTCGTCTCCTACCGGGGCTCGTTCTCCGGAGAGCACGGCGACGGCCAGTCCCGCGCCGAACTGTGGCCCAAGATGTTCGGCGACGAACTGATGGCGGCCTTCGCCGCGTTCAAGCGCGTCTTCGACCCAGACGACCGCATGAACCCCGGCAAGCTCGTACGCCCCGACGGCACCTCCCCCTACCGCCTCGACGACAACCTGCGGTTCGGCCCCGAGCACGCCCCCGCCCAGCCCGCCACGTTCTTCGCCTACCCCGACGACGAGGGCGACTTCTCCCACGCTGCGCTGCGCTGTGTCGGTGTGGGCAAGTGCCGCCACGACTCCGGCGGTGTGATGTGCCCGAGCTACCGCGTCACCCGCGAGGAGGAGCATTCCACGCGCGGCCGTGCCCGGCTGCTGTTCGAGATGGTCGACGGCCAGGCCATCACCGACGGGTGGCGCTCCACCGAGGTCGGTGACGCCCTCGACCTGTGCCTGGCCTGCAAAGGCTGCAAGAGCGACTGCCCCGTCAACGTGGACATGGCCACGTACAAAGCCGAGTTCCTCGCCCACCACTACGAAGGGCGGCTGCGCCCCGCCGCGCACTATTCCATGGGCTGGTTGCCGGCGCTGGCGCGCGCGGCGTCACTGGCTCCAGGCGTGGTCAACACCCTCACCGGCCGACCGTCCATAGCCGCCATAGCCAAGCGGCTCGCCGGTATCGCCCCGGAACGGCCCATCCCCGAGTTCGCGCCGGTGCGGTTCCGCGACGCCTTCCGCCGTCGCACCGCCCGCACCGCGAACGAGACGAGCCAGGCGGGTGAGCGCGGCGAGGTCATCCTGTGGCCCGACACCTTCACCGACAATTTCCAACCCGGCGTCGGGGCCGCCGCCGTGCGTGTCTTGGAGGCGGCCGGGTTCCGCGTGCGCGTGCCGCGCCGCACCCTGTGCTGCGGCCTCACGTGGATCTCCACCGGCCAGCTCAGCCTCGCGCGGCGCGTCCTCCAGCAGACCGTGGCCGCCCTGCGCGAGGACCTGCGCGCCGGTATCCCCGTGATCGGGCTGGAACCCTCGTGCGCCGCGGTGTTCCGCTCCGACGCCCCCGAGCTGTTCCCCGACGACCCCGACGTGGCGCGGCTGCGCGACACCACCTTCACCCTGGCCGAGTTCCTCAACAGCCACGCCGCCCAGTGGCAGCCGCCCGCGATCGGCAACACCGTGCTGGCCCAACCCCACTGCCACCACCACGCGATCATGGGCTACGACGCCGACCAGGAGTTGCTGCGCCGCGCCGGTGCCGCACCCCACGTGCTCGACGTGGGCTGTTGTGGTCTCGCCGGCAACTTCGGGTTTGAACGCGACCACTTCTCGGTGTCGATGGCCTGCGCCGAGGACGGCCTGCTGCCCGCGGTCCGCGGTGCCGACAGCGGGGCGTTCGTGCTCGCTGACGGCTTCAGTTGCCGTACCCAGATCGACCACGCGGGCGTGGGGCGGCGTGCGGTCCACCTCGCCGAAGCGCTCGACCTCGCACTGCGCGGCGCTGTCCCCCGCGAGCGCCCCGAGCGGGCCAGTGTACGGTTCGGCCCCGGCCGGCGGGCGACGATGCCCAGCACCGCCGAACTGCGCCGCCGCGCCGTCGAGGCGGGCCAACGCAAGAGCTCCACCGGTTCTCCCGGTTCCCGTACTACCGGTTAGCCACGATGGGCTCGTAGGCCGTCGCCACGGCTCAAGGGCCGGGTAGGCGAGGCAGGGCAGCGAGGACGGGTGGTGGGCAGGGGTGACTGTCGGCTCCGGCGGGGTGGGGTGGCTGTCGGTAACGAGGAGCAGCGAGGGCGGCCGAGGTGGAGCAGGCATCAAAGCGGTGCTGGTACGCGGGGGCGGGGTGGGTGACGAAGGCAGCGAGGACAGGTGGTGGGTAGGGGCCCGGATATCGGCGCTGTGCACTGCGGCTACCGGCAGTAATGGAGAGCGGCGAGGGCAAGGGTTGGCCAGGGGGCTGCGTGTCGGTGCTGCTGGCTAGGGCAAAGGGTGGCGAGGCGAAGCAGCGAGGACGGATGGTGGGCAGAAGGGGCCTGGGAGCGATGCTGCTGGCTGGGGCTGGGGTCGGCGACGCGAGGCGGCGAAGGGCCGGCGGTGAGTGGGGTGGCTTGTCGTGTGCGGCGGTGCTTGGGCGAGGAGGGACACAGCGGCCTGTGTCTCACTGAATGAGACGGTGGATGTAGGGGGTGCGCCCAGCGCTGGGGGTAGCGCGCCACTGAGCGTGCGAACACGTCACAACCGCCCCCTAAAAGCGACAAAGCACCCATAGTGCTCCGCAGTGGCGGTGCAAACGTCCAACGAGCGAGACACTCGTTCGAGAATCAATATTCTCCCCTGGGGGTAAACCGACATAGTCCACCAAAACGGGCGCCACGTGGCCGGTGACTGCGCTTGGCGTTGCCAAAATCGCCCCCAGGATCGCCCAACGACGATCTCGGACCACGAAAACCGCCGCCCCCACCCATCGCAGCGGCCATGCCCCACCACCCACCCTCGCTTCCCTGCATTACCGCCGGGAGCCCCAGTGCACAGCGCTGATACCTGAACCCCCACCCACCGCCCGCCCTCGCTGCCCCTCGTCGCCAGCCCCAGCCGGCAGTACCGCTCCCAGGCTCCCTCTGCCAACCGCTTGCCCTCGCCGCCTCGCGGCACCACCCCACCCCAGCCAGCAGCACCGACTCGGAGCCTGCCCGGCCACCGCCGGCCTTCGCCGCCCTTCCGTTACCGCTGCCCCCCAGGAGCCAGCACCGATACCCGAACCCCTACCCATCGCCAGTCTTCGCCGCTGTTCGTCACCCCCTGGTCGGCCTTGCTCCCCGCCGCCCCGTCTGCACGCCTCCTGCGCCGGTAACAAACCGGCCGGCCGCTGCGTCGCGCCGGCCACGTCAAAGGTTGATCATGTGGTCGGCCAGGCCGTGCACCGCTTCCTTGACCGCCTCACTCAGCGACGGGTGGGCGTGCACGTTGCGGGCCACCTCGTAGACGGTGAGGTCCCACTGCTGGGCCAGGGTCAGCTCGGGCAGCAGCTCGGTCACCTCCGGGCCGATCAGATGCGCCCCGAGCAGCTCCCCATAGCTGGCGTCGCTGAGCACCTTCACGAAGCCACGCGTGTCGCCCAGTCCGTGGGCCTTGCCGTTAGCCATGAGCGGGAACTTGGCCACGCGCACGTCAAAGCCGGCCGTGCGCGCCTCCTCCTCGGTGTAGCCGAAGCTGGCGATCTGCGGCTGGCAGTAGGTGGCGCGCGGGATCATCCGGTAATCCACTTCCTGCGTCTCGGCGCCGGCGATCGTCTCGGCCGCGATGATGCCCATGGCCTCGGCGGTGTGGGCCAGCATCAGCTTGGCGGTGACGTCACCGATGGCGAAGATGTGTGGCGCGCTGGTACGCCCTCGACCGTCGATGTCGACGGCGCGGCCCTCGGTCAGCTTCACGCCGGCGCTTTCCAACCCGATCCCGGCCACATTGGGGCGGAACCCGATGGCCTGGAGTACCTTGTCGGCCGTTAGGAGCTGGCGCTGGCCATCCTGGGTCGACACCGTCACCCGCACCGGGGCGTCGGCGCTGTCGGGCTCCTCGATCGCCTCGACCTTGGTCGAGGTGTGCGCCGTGACGCCGAGCCTGCGGTAGTGCTTGGCCAGTTCCGCGGACACCTCGGCGTCCTCGGTGGGTACGAGCCGGTCCAGGAACTCCACGACCGTCACGTCCACGCCGTAGTTGCGCAGGATGTAGGCGAACTCGATGCCCACCGCGCCGGCACCTACGATGATGATGCTCTGCGGTAGTTGGTCGGTGAGGATCTGCTCCTCGTAGGTGACGACCCGCTCCGATATCGAGGTGCCCGGCAGGGTGATCGTCGAGGCGCCCGTGGCCACGATGGCGTTGTCGAAACTGATCCGCGTGGTCTCGCCTGAGGACAGCGCCACCTCCATGGTGTGGTCGTCGACGAAGACGCCCCGCCCGTCGAGCTCGGTGATCCCGTTCTTGCGCATGAGGTAGTGCACGCCCTTGACCCGGCCGTCGGCCACCGTGCGGCTGCGCTTGTAGGCCGCGCCGTAGTCGAAGGTGACCTCGCCCTCGGTCTCGATGCCGAAGGTGGCCGCCTCGTTGTGGAAGATGTAGGCGAGTTCGGCGTTGCGCAGCAGCGCCTTCGACGGGATACACCCCACGTTCAGACACACCCCGCCCCAGTACTGTTCCTCCACCACCGCCGTTTGCAACCCCAGTTGGGCGGCGCGGATCGCCGCGACGTACCCGCCGGGGCCGGCGCCCAGCACGACCACGTCGAAATGACCACTCATCACGAACCCCTCCCTGGCGTCGTTGCCTGCCCTCGTGAACATGATCCTGCCCCGTTTTCGAGAGCGGCACCGGTTGCACCGGCCGACTAATTTCAGCCGCTGCTGTGCCTCTATTTGGGGAGGCTTTCCCACGCCTGCTGTGTCATGACCTGGATTTTATGTGAGCTGTAACCAGCGATGCCGACGTATTAATATGTTTGACTTTTTGTGGATTGCCATAGATATTCGCGCCCCGATTCCGGAGCAACGATGGGGGAAGGCTCTTCTTCGATATAACACGTGAGGAAACCGGGTCCCCACATATCGAACGAGGGACGGGGGAGATCTTCATGACCGACATCAGAACCGGTTCCGGCCCACACACCGCCTCTGGGGACCGCAACGCGCGGGCACGCGCCGAGCTGAGCAGCTCCTTCACCGGCACTGTGCTGCTGCCCGAAGATCCCGCTTACCACCAGGCCCGAGGGATCTTCAACGCGATGATCGATCGGCGTCCCGCGGTCATCGCCCAATGCGAGACAACCCAAGACGTGGTCAAGGCCATTGGTTTCGCTCGTGACCAGGGGCTCCAGATCGCGGTACGCGGTGGCGGGCACGGGGTGGCGGGCACAGCGCTGGTCCAAGACGGCCTCGTCATCGACCTGCGACGGATGAACCAGGTGAGTGTCGACCTCGACACGTACACGGCCCGTGTGGGCGGCGGCGCCACGATGAGCGACCTCGACCGGGGGACCCAGCCCTACCACCTGATGACCACCGGCGGTCGCGTCTCCACCACCGGCGTCGCGGGCTTCACACTGGGCGGCGGAACGGGCTGGCTCGACCGCAAATTTGGCCTGGCCTGCGACAATCTGCTTTCGGTGGAATTGGTGACCGCCGACGGTGAGCTCGTGCGCGCCAGCGAACATGAGAACCCGGAGTTGTTCTGGGCGCTGCACGGCGGGGGCGGCAACTTCGGGGTAGCCACCTCGCTCACCTTCGCGCTCCACGAGCTTCCCGCGGTGACCGCGGCCATGTTGATCTGGCCCCCGGAACGGGGCCGGGAGGTGACCCGCGCCTACCGGGACTTCATCGACACCGCCCCCGACGATATCGGTGGAGGGATTCTCTACCACACCGGTCTAGCTGAGGAGTTCATGCCCGAGCGCCTGGTCGGCGCGCTCGCGCTGGGCATGCTGGTCACCTACACCGGTCCCGAGGAGGAGGCGCGGGAAGTCATACAGCCGCTGCGTGACCTCGCCCCCGAGGGCGAGATGATCGCGGAACTGCCCTATGCCGACCTACAGTGCATGCTTGACGACCCACCCAGTTACCGCAACTACTGGACCGCCGAGCACATCGCGTCCCTGCCCGATGAGGCTGTGGACCGCTACTGCGCCACCGCTGAGGACATGCTGGTGCCCTCGCCCACCCAGGATGCCCTGCTGCCCATGGGGGGAGCGGTCGCTCGCGCCGCCACCGACTACCCCCTCCCGTGGCGGGGGTCGCCGTGGGTGGTCCACCCGCTGGCGATGTGGGAAGACCCCACCGACGACGACGCGGCTCGCAGGTGGGTGCACCGCATCCGCGCCGACATGCAGCCGTGGTCGTTCGGCGCGGTCTACCTCAACTTCATTGGAGACGAAGGCGAGGCGCGGGTTATCGCCGGGTTCGGGGCGGACAACTACGCGCGCCTGGCAGCGGTGAAGGCCCGCTACGACCCCGAGAACGTGTTCCATTTCAACCACAACATCAAGCCGGGCTAGCCCCGGGCTCGACCGGGCCACCGCGACGAGCGCCGCGACGGGAGGTGACACTGGAAGGGTGTACCGAGAACGAGCCTCGCGCATGGCTGGTGCGGCAGTATGGCGCGCCACGGCCGACACGGCCCAGGTCAGCGCCGCGCGGGTGCTGCCCGACGGCTGCATGGACCTGATCTGGGCCGACGACGCGCTTATGGTCGCCGGCCCCGACACCACGGCCCACCTGACGGCGTGGCGGCCGGGCCGTGACTATGTCGGGCTGCGGTTCGCCCCCGGTACCGGCCCCACCATCCTGGGAGTGGCCGCCCACGAGCTGCGCGACCAGCGGGTTGGGCTGGCACACCTGTGGCCCGCCGGCCGGGTGCGGCGCCTCACCGAGCACGTCGCGGCGGCGCCGCGACGCGGCGTTGCCCTGGAGGAGATCGCGTTTGGGCGGCTTCGCCGCGTCGAGCCACCCGATCCCGCGATCCTGGCCGCTGTCGACCGGCTTCGGGCGGGCGCCACCGTGGCCGCCACGGCGGCAGCGGTCGGCATGGGCGAACGTCACCTGTATCGGCGCTGTCTGGCCGCTCTCGGCTATGGCCCCAAGACCCTGGCGCGCATCCTGCGGATGAACCGGGCGTTGGCCATGAGCCGTGCGGGCATCCCGCCGGCCACCGTCGCCGCCGAGGCCGGTTATGCCGACCAGCCCCACTTGGCCCGCGAGGTGCGGTCCCTGACGGGAGTGCCGCTGAGCGTCCTCACGCCATAGCCGGCAACGCCGCGAACAGGTCGATCCCGTTGCCGTCAGGGTCGAGAATCACCGCGTAGCGCTGCCCCCAGAATGCGTCCCACGGCTCGTGGCGGCCGGTGTATCCGGCATGGACGAGGTCGGCGTACACCCGGTCCACCTCATCGGGACTGTCGCAGGCGAAGGCGAGAGCGATGCCGGGGTCGCCGCGCGGTGGCGTCCACCCGGGGTTGAAGGAGCGGATGGTCTCGACGGTGTCCCAGGCCAGGCGCATCCCGCCCGGGAGCTCCACCTCGACGTGGGGTTGGGTGTCCGCCGAGGCCGCGATGTCGAGTCCCAGGTGGCGGTAGAACGCCAGCGATGTCGCCATGTCGGCTGTGACGATGCCGATCATGCTGCAAAAAGGTGCCATACCCGCAACAGTAGGCCGGTAGCCGATCCCGGTCTTGAACGGATCGGACCCGCCGGCGCGTTAGCTCGCCACGGCGAACAAACGCACCGGCGGGTGCGCGCCTGCCCTCGCACGTCACGCTCACGACGGCGGAGGGCGACGTGCCGACCACTTCGGCTGGGGGCCAGGGCACAGGCCAACCCGGTCAGGGCCGTGCCGGGACCGCGTATTCGAGCGGCCCACCACTGTTCTCGATGGTGGTGCGCTCCGAGGCGGAGAGGTCGGCGGGTGGGTCGGCCACGTTGCTGATGTCGTAACGGCTGAAGTACCACGTGTCGCCGACCTTGACGGGGTCGGTGATGGTCAGCGTCGCAGGGTAGGGGCGGTCCAGGCACTTGGGCATGCACCAGGTTCCGGAGAGGTTGCCCTGCCCCGTGGCCGAGTCCGGCCCCCAATGGCTCCAGTTCAGGTCGTTGAAGGTCTCGAATTCGGTGAGGGAGAAGCGCACGGGGCGCTGCGTGTCGTAGTTCTCCCCGCCGTCCTGGAAGATCTGGACATAGACCTCGCGGGTACCGGCCGTCTCCTCAGCCGGTTCCGCGCTCGCCGCGTCGGCGGCGTCCTCGTCCGCAGATGCCTTGGCGGTTGGGCTGGCGTCATCGACTGCGCTGGCCGTCTCGGACGGGGAAGTGGCCTCACCGGCGGGTGCGCTCTCCACTGCCTCGGGCTCCTGCTCGGCTGCCGCCGCTCCCTCCGAAACGCTGTCACCAGCTGCGTCACTCCCCGCGTTCCCCGCGGTGTCCGACGCCTTATCGCTGGAGGCGGCGCCCGGGGAAATCGAATCGGGTGACATGCCGCACCCCGCCAGTAACGCCAAGGCCCCAATTAGCGCGAATACACCAGTCCTTGTTGCTGCCATGTTCTTTCTCCAGTTCGTGTCAACGGCTCCCCCGAACCGGGGAAAACCTTATTGCTTTGAAGGGGACTGCAAGAAAGTGGCCCGACCGAATCTTCTTTCTGTTGTTAAGAAGGGAGGGTGACTGGTGCCGATATTCACGAATTGTCACCGCGTCAACCGGTGGGATATCCGGAATTATTTGTTTTTTCGAGTCGATACCTGTTTTTGATCTCCGGTAGCCGCCGTGAGGCCGGGGCCCTTCGCCGCCGTCGCATGCCCGGAGTCAACGGGGCCGGTCCCCTGCACAGACGCCCCCACGGCAGGCCGGTTCCCTCACGCTCGCTCTCGGTGGGCGCTGCCGGAGCCGCCCCGATGTGATCCGCGTCTTCCCATGGCACGTCGCCCCCAAAGGGCTCGGCGCACCGAGTTTTGTCGTAGCCGACTCCTAGGCTGTCCTGGCCGACAGCCGACGAAGATGTGCGTAAGGAGCGGTCACCGTGAGCCAGCCACTGGACCTCGAACCCGCGGTTCGCCGGATGCAGGCGGTGGTGAGCGGCATCGCCGACAGCCAGCTCGCCGACCCCACCCCGTGCGAGGGAACCTCCGTGGGTGATCTGCTCGACCATGTCGTGGCGCTCACGCTCGCTTTCCGCCACGCCGCCGAGAAGTCGGCCTCGCCCGAGACCGGCCCGCCCCCCGAACCCACGGCGGCCAACCTGCCCGCTGACTGGCGCGAGCTGCTGGCGTACCGGCTCGACGCACTCGTAGCCGCCTGGCGCGAGCCGGCGGCGTGGGAGGGCACCACCGTCGCCGGCGGGGTGGAACTGCCCGCTCACGAGGCGGGGGTGGTCGCCGTGAACGAGCTGGTGGTCCACGGATGGGATCTGGCGCGCGCCACCGGACAGTCCTACGAGTGCGACCCCGCCAGCGCCGAGGCATCCTTCGCTTTCGCTTCACAGGTGCCCGACGACCCCAAGGCCCGCAAAGGCTTGTTCGGCCCGGTCGTCGATGTCGCCGACGACGCGCCCCTGTTCGACCGCGCCCTGGGCTTCAGTGGCCGCGACCCGTCCTGGAGGCCCTGACCGCGACACCCCGATTCGCTGCCGGCGGACCGGCGGCACAGCTCCTTCGGAGCCTCGTGGCTCGCTGGAGCACACCCGCGAGGGAAGAGGTACCACAGGGAGACGGGGAGGGGCGCCGCCCCGAGGTGACCCCTGGTGAGTGCGGCCATCGAAAGGCGAGGCCGTCCGGACCACCGCGTGCGGCGCGCTGCGCCACCGCCGCCCGCGTTCGACATCGATGCGCACAGGCCGGGTAGGAGCCGGGCATGCGTTGGACACCCGAGCAGACGCGAGACGCCTTCGCTGGGAGCCGCGTCGCCCGCCTGGCGACGGTCACCGAGACGGGACAGCCTCACCTCGTGCCGGTCACCTTCGCCGTGATCGGCGACACGATCGCCGTCGCCATCGACACCAAGCCTAAGCGCACGAAGAACCTCAAGCGGCTGGCCAACATCGAGGCCAACCCGAACGTGTGTTTGCTCGTCGACCACTACAGCGACGACTGGCAACAGCTCTGGTGGGCGCGCGCCGACGGCACGGCCCGGATCGTCCACGCAGGCACCGAACGCGACCACGCACTCGCGCGGCTGCGCGAGCGCTACCCGCAGTACCACGCTGACCCACCCGAGGGCCCCGTGATCCTCGCCGCCATCGACCGCTGGTCCGGCTGGTCGTTTCGCCAGTATCGCCAGTGCTGCGAAGACCTGGAGGGCGGGGACCGTCGCGCGGGCTGATGCACCTCCTGGCATGCTCCGGTACGGCTACGCACGGCGCGGTTGTCTCTCCGCCCCTGCCGCGCCCCGTCCGGGACGTGTCCTCTTGCCCCTTGCCCACCTGAGGTCTCTTCCCGCCGCTAGGCAGCCACGCACTGCGACAGGCTGACCACGGTCCACCCTTGGCCGCCCCCGCTTGCCAGGGTTGCGTTTCCTTCAATATCCTGGTAGGCGGAGTTTTTCCTCATGGCCCATGCCCGGCAGCCCGCACAACCGCAACAGCCCCAGAAGAAGAATTGGTGGCTGTGGGGGTGTTTGGGCTGTGGTGGTCTCGCCGTCGTCATCCTCATCGTCGCCGTCGCCTTTATAGCCGTGCTTAGCGGCGGCGATAGCGGGGACAGCGGCCCGGCCGACGGCGGCGGCCGCAGTGAGGAGGCGGGCAACACAGTCACCATGGGCGAAGCCGGCACCGTCGGCGACTGGACGGTCACCGTCACCGGGATCGAGACCACCGCCACCTACGGCGACGAGTTTTCTGAAGAGACCGCCCAGGGCGAGTTCAAAGTCGTTAGCCTGACGGTGCGCAACACCGGTGACGAGGCGACCAGCTTCGACTTCTCGGCGGTCAAACTGCTCGATGCCGACGGCAAGGAGTACTCCAGCCAGACCACACTGGGCGAGTCCGAGCTGTTTTTGGAACAGATCAACCCCGGCAACGAGGTCAGCGGCGAGGTCCCCGTCGACGTCCCCGAAGGCACCGAGATCACCTCTGTGCTCATCGAGGACGTGTGGTCCCTCTCCGAACCGCTTACCGTCACGGTCGAGTAATCGGTCCTCGTCCTGCTCGAAGACCGAGAACCGGAGTGGCATGGGTGAGCCCGGACTCGGATCGGCCGAGCGCGTCGAGACCGTCGACTGACCACACGTGTTGCAACGACCGTTGGAATTCACCTACGAGGCGGGGGCTTTGAGACGCCGGTCACTCGTAGCGTCGCTTTCATGCCTCACGCCGCGTCGTTGTGTGCCGACCAACGCCTCAGCGCATGGTTGGGAGCAGGTTGGAGTCACACGTGCGGAGATTGGTTCTAGGGGGTTTCCGAGCCAGAAAAGCCCCTGCTGGTGGAGGAGCGCAAAGCAGGCACCGATGGGGTGCCCCCAGGGGGAAGGTGGTCGAGTCTGACGTGCCTCCCCGTCCCACGCGGGTGGTGCGGGCTGACGCAGGCATGACGCACGGGCCGGAGACGGGTGAGCACGAAAAAAGGGAGACGACCAAGATCGCCTCCCAAAATTCTCCCAAAACCGGTGCCCGCCCCCTCGCAGAGAGGGGGTACACCCGTTCTGACCTGGTCGGGGTGGCGGGATTTGAACCCACGACCTCTTCGTCCCGAACGAAGCGCGCTGCCAAACTGCGCTACACCCCGCAGCAGCGGAATTTAGTCTAACGGACAGCCGGGGCACTTCGCACACCACAGATGGTTAGCCGGCTGGGACGAGATCGAGCAGGCTCGCCTCGGGGCGGCAGCAGAAGCGCACGGGCGCGGTCGGGGAGGTGCCCAGCCCGCCCGAGACGTGCAGCCACGAGCCGGCGTAGCGGCTCAACCCCCACGCGCGGCGGCGGTCGATACCGCAGTTGGTCACCAGCGTGCCGTAGATCGGCAGGCACAACTGCCCGCCGTGGGTGTGGCCGGCCAGCAGCAGCTCGTAGCCGTCGGCGGCGAACCGGTCGAGGTTGCGCGGCTCGGGAGAGTGCAGCACACCTATGCGCACGTCGGCGCTCGGGTCAGCAGGGCCGGCGACCGCGTCGTAGCGGTCGAGCCCGATGTGGGAGTCGTGCACTCCGGCCAGCGCCAGGCTCAGCGAGCCCGCCTTGAGCTCCCCGCGGTGGTTGTTGAGGTCCAGCCACCCGGCCGAGGCCATCGCCGCCCCCAGATCGCGCCAGGGCAGATCCGGGGTGGTGCGCTTGCTGTAGTCGGCCTTGCTGCTGCGCCATAGGTAGCGTGCCGGGTTCTTCAGCTCCGGGGAGAACAGGTCGTTGGAGCCGTAGACGAACGCCCCCGGCAGGTCCAGCAGCGGGCCGAGCGCGTCGATGAACGGGGCGACCGCTTGGGGGTGGGACAGCGAGTCACCGGTGTTGATGACCACGTCGGGCTCGTAGGCGGAGAGGCCGCGAATCCAGGTGATGAGCGCTCGCCGTCCCGGTGTCAGGTGCGCGTCGGAGATATGCAGCAGCCGCAGTCGCCGGCTCCGCGCCGGCAGCAGCGGTAGCTCGTAGTGCCGCAGCCGGAACCAGTTGCGTTCGATGACGGAGGCGTATCCGATGCCGGCCACCCCGAGCACTCCCGCGATCGCGGCCGTGCGCGAAGCGGTGCGCCACGCTTTCCCCACTGTGGTAACTCCATGTTTCTCGGTGGCTCCACGACCCGGTGCCGGGCCGGTGGCTGTCCAAAACCAGGATCTGTCCCCGCCTCATTGGGTGGTGACCGAAACGCCGCTAGCCGTGTGGTCGCGATGCTGTGCTCGCGGCTGTTGATTACGTAGCGTATACATCCATTGCCGGGGCTGTCTGTGAACATTCCCAGTTCAGCCGCTCCCTACCGCCGATCGTGGAGGGAGCGTGGGCGGGTGGGCCGCTATGACAGCGCTGGACAGGGGACCCGCGACCGTAAGCACGCTGACTCGGCGCCGGAAAAACCGGTTCTGCCAACGGAGGGCGCATCATATGATCTTTCTATGGCCGAACTCAAGTCCCGCCTTCAGTCCGACCTCACCGCCGCGCTCAAGGCCCGCGACGAGGTGCGGACCAGGAGTCTGCGAATGGTGTTGAGCGCGATCAGCACCGAGGAGACCGCCGGTGAGGCAGCCCGCGAGCTCAGCGACGACGAGATCATCACCCTGCTCACCCGCGAGGCGAAGAAGCGCCGTGAGGCCGCCGAAGCCTTCGATAAGGGCGGGCGTCCCGACCAGGCGGCCGAGGAGCGCGCCGAGAGTGAAGTTCTTGCCGACTACCTGCCGGCTCAGCTCTCCGACGCCGAGTTGACCGATCTGGTGGCCGCCGCGATCGCCGAAGCCGGGGTCAGCGACATCAAGGGCATGGGCACCGTCATGAAGTCCCTCACCCCCAAGGTGGGGGGTCGTGCTGAGGGCGCCAGGGTGGCTGCGGAGGTCCGTAGGCAGCTCAGCGCCTGAGCGGCGCTTTGGCCGATTCCCGGCCGACCCGACGACTGAGGGCGGGTGACCGTTGTGGTCACCCGCCTCTTCATGCTCGTCGGCACCATACGCCGCGTTGCCCGTCTCGGGTCACTCCTGGCGCGCCGGCGGCCACTCGAAGAGGGTCGGCAGCTCTGTGGCCTCGTCCACGGGCAGTGTGGGGATGCCGTCGTCGGAGCCGCCCTCGCCGTTGCTCAGGAACACGTTGACCGCCGCCCCGGTGGGGAGTTCGGTGCCGGGGTTGGGGTTGACCGCCGCGACGTTGCCCGCCGGTTCGGTCGAGCGGATCGGATTGTTCGAGAGGTTGACCTGGTAGCCGGCCGCCTCCAGCGTGCTGACGGCGGCGTCGGGGCTCTGGCCCACGACGTCGGGCACGGTGGCGATATCGGGCTCCTGGTCGGGCTCCTCCGCGCTGTTGTCCGGCCGCGGGGGTTCGGGCTCGGAGACGGTGAACTTACCGGGTGCGCTCGGGAATTCCTCGACCTCAAGCTCCTTGACCGCCTCGCGCATCGTCTGCTGCCAGATGGGGCCGGGGATGGTGGCCCCGTAGACGATGGGGTAGTACCTGCCGGCCAGGGTCACCCGCCGCAGCGGGTGCTGCTGGGGGCCGCGCGGGTCTCCGACGAACACCGTGGCGGCGAGGTTGGGGGTGTAGCCCGCGAACCACGCGCTGGCCGAGTTGTCGGTGGTTCCCGTCTTGGCCGCCGCCGGACGGCCGATCTCTAGGCCGTAGGTCGTGCCGCCGTCAAAGGTCTGCTGTAGCAGGTAGCTCACCCCGTGGGCGACCTCCTCGGAGATCCGCCGCTCGCAGGACTTCTCCACCTTGATGGTGTCGTCGGACTGCTCGTCGACGATCTCGGTGATGGCCTGCGGCTCGCAGAAGATCCCGCCCGAGGCGAAGGTCGCGTAGGCGGTGGCCATCGTCAGCGGCGAGACCTCCTCGCTGCCGAGGGTGAAGGAGTTGTTGGCCTGCGTCTGGGGCCGGTCGAACGACTCGCCGTCGGCGCGGTGCACCCCTAGCTTTTCGGCCATCTTGATCACGTCGCACAGCCCCACCTTCTTCTGTAGCTGCGCGAAGTAGGTGTTCACCGACCCCTTGGTGCCCTCGATCATGTTGAGGTGGCCTGAGGAGTTGTCACCGGCGTTGCTCACCGGCCAGGGCTCCAGCGGCTGGCCGTCACAGTTCTTCTGGCCGGTGATGGTGGTGCTGCTGGGCGAGTCGAAGGAGGTGCTGAACGGTAGCCCCTCGTCGAGCGCGGCAGCGGCCGTGAACGGCTTGAACGTCGATCCGGATTGGAAACCGGTGCTGCCGCCGTCGTCGGCGTCGGTGGTGAAGTTGATCGAGGTCTCGCCCAGGTTGGATTCGTCGGGCCCGTAGTTGCGGCTTTGGGCCATGGCCCGGATCTGGCCAGTACCGGGCTCGACCAGCACCTCAGCGGCGACCTTGCGCGACTCGTTCTTGCGCGGCACGTACTCGTCGACTGCGTCTTGGGCCGCCTGTTGCATGTCGGCGTCGAGCGTGGTGTGGATCGCCAGCCCGGCCGTGCGCAGCCAGCGGGCGCGCTCGGTCTCGGTTTCGCCGTAGCGGGGGTTGCCTTCGATCTCGCGCACCACGTAGTCGCAGAAGAACGGCTGCTCGCTGGGCATGCATCCGTTGCTGGGGGCGTTGAGATCGAGGTTGAGGTCGGTGGCCTTGGCCTCCTCGGCCTCCTTGGCGGTGATGGCGCCGGTGTCGACCATGCGGTCCAGCACCACGTTGCGACGGGCCTTGGCGGTCTCGGGGTTGAGGCGCGGGTTGTAAGAGTAGGGGTAGCGGACCAGGCCGGCCAGCGTCGCCGCCTGCTCCAGGTTCAGTTCCTCGGCGCCGATGTCGAAGAAGTGCCGTGCGGCCGACTCGGCACCGTAGGCGCCGTCGCCGAAGTAGGCGATGTTGAGGTAGCCCTCCAGGATCTCGTCCTTGCTCATGCGCTGTTCGATGGTGACGGCGTAGCGCAGTTCGCGCACCTTGCGGGCGAGGGTTGTCTCCCGTGCTTCCTCTAGCGCCTCTTGGGAGTCGGCGCTTTCGACCAGGATGTTCTTGACGTATTGCTGGGTGATCGAGGAGCCGCCCTCGGTGTTTCCGTTGATTGTGCGGATGGCGGCGCGGAAGGTGCCCGTGAGGTCGATGCCGCCGTGCTCGTAGAATCGGCTGTCCTCGATAGCGATGATGGCGTCCTGCATCACCGGAGCTATGTCCTCCAGCGCCACCAGTTCCCGGTTTTTGTCATAGATCTCGGCGATGACCTCGCCGTCCCTGTCGTAGATGATTGATCGTTCCGGCGGTGGCGGCGTCTCCAGTTCACTCGGCATGTTGAGAAAGCTGGTCGCGACGTTGCGCGCGGTGAAACCGACCCCGCCGAGGGCGGGCAGTGCGAGCGCGGCGACGAGTACGCCGGCAATGACGCCGACACCGAACAATTGACCGATTTTCTGCAGCAATCTCCCGTGACCCACCCATCCAGACTATGTGCGACATGTAGCGCGTCGGGCGGCGGAGTCGAGCGTGCCCCCGCGGCTACCCCCCGGAGGCCCGAATTTTCGGTCCTCCCTTAACTCGTTGTTCCGTGCACATCTTTTCATGATCGTAATGCGTTACGTAGAACCTTCGGACTCAACGTCGATTACTCTCGGTAGCTTTGGGGTAACTAGTTTCGGCAAAGGCAATGGCCCACTCGGGCTATATCAGAAATGGGCCTAATGGGGCCTGTTGGCCGCGCCTTACGATCCGTAATTTCTTCTCCAGCGGCGATGAGGAGGGCCGCACGTCGGATCGGCCGATCCCCCGCGCTCCGGGGTTGTTGCCCTGGAGCTGCATCTTTACCGACGCAGCGTCCCCTGGGAGCGTCGCCGCGTCGCCGACGACCGCGCCCGTCGGCAGTACGTACAACACACACATGATGATCTTGGGAGTGGGGCACATGTGGATCACGGATTGGACTGCCCGTGCAGTCTGCCGGGAAACCGACCCTGATGCGCTCTTCGTGCAGGGGGCCGCGCAGAATCGCGCCAAACTCATCTGCCGTGGTTGCCCGGTTCGCACCGAGTGCTTGGCTGACGCGCTGGACAATCGCATCGAGTTCGGTGTCTGGGGAGGGATGACCGAACGCGAACGGCGTGCTCTGCTACGGCGCCGACCCGATGTCCGATCCTGGAAGGAGCTGCTGGAGAACGCACGCGAGGAGTATGAGCGCTCCAACGACGGCCAGATGATCTTCGGCTGATCGGTATTTCGCGCGATCGCGCCGGTCGCGCGCACTGATAGCGACCGCTGCGTCCGCGGTTGGGGCGGTGAAGCGGCCACCCATGACGGGCACGCCGATTCGATCCGCTCAGCCACTGGCTGGGACCCCCTGGCCACAGCCGCGACACAGGACGTCAACCCCCAACCCCCTTCACGTCGGCGTGCTCTGTTCGCCGGGTCGGTTTTCCGGATCGGCTAGCGCGCGGCCGATCCGGCGAAGCCCCGCGAAGTCGTGCACGTCCTCTGGTTGGGCGGGCACCTCAACCACGGGGATCGACGGGTGCGCCGACGTGAAGCTTTCCCGGATGCGCAGTTCCCGGTCCTGAATCCGCATGCGCTCGGCGTGCAGCCGTAGGGCCGACGCGGTTACGAGGTGCTCGCCGGTCTCCTCCAGCGCTTCGGCCGCCGCCAGGCTGCGCGCGGCCGACAGGCGCGGCACTTTGCTGCGGTGGGTTCGGTTGACCACGAGGCCCGCCAGCGGCATGCGCTCGTCACTAAGCCGTTCCACGAAGTACGACGCTTCCCGGATCGCGTCGGTTTCCGGGGCGGCCACCACGAGAAACGCGGTGCCCGGCGCTTGCAGTAACCGGTAGGTCTGAGTGGCGCGCTCCTGGAACCCGCCGAATACAGCGTCGAAGGCGGTCACGAACGTCTGGACGTCCCGCAGCAACTGTGCCCCGACGATTTTGCCGATGATGCCGGTGACTATGCCAAAGCCCGCGCCGAGCAGTCGGAAGGCCCGCCCGCTGGCCGACTCCGA
The DNA here is from genome assembly GCF_039539445.1 of Salinactinospora qingdaonensis. Taxonomy (NCBI): domain Bacteria; kingdom Bacillati; phylum Actinomycetota; class Actinomycetes; order Streptosporangiales; family Nocardiopsidaceae; genus Salinactinospora; species Salinactinospora qingdaonensis. The sequence continues at coordinate 215,663 of NZ_BAABDD010000006.1, read as the reverse complement.
GCTACTGAGGAACTTCATCAGCTTGCTGTCGAGGAAGCGGCCCAACCGCTCGGGGGCATCCAGGAAGTCCAGCGCCGACCGGCTCGGCGGGGTGTCGACGATGATCAGGTCCCACTCGTCGGAGCGGCGCAACTGGCCCAGTTTCTCCATGGCCATGTATTCCTGCGTGCCGGAAAAGGTCGATGACAGCGACTGGTAGAAGGGGTTGGCCAGGATCTGCGCGGCCCGTTCGGGGTCGGCGTGGGCCTCGACGATCTCGTCGAAGGTCCGCTTCATGTCGAGCATCATCGCGTGCAGCGTCCCCGGCGCGTCGACCGGGATCGGCCGGGGCGTGTTGTCGAGTTCGGTCAGCCCCATGGCTTGGGCGAGCCGCCGGGCGGGGTCGACGGTGATGACGACAGCGTCGCGGCCGTGCTCGGCGGCCCAGAGGGCGAGCGCGGCGGCTGTAGTGGTCTTGCCGACTCCGCCGGAGCCGCAGCACACGATGATGCGGGTACTCCGGTCGCGCAGCAGCGCATCGGTGTCGAGGCCGGGGGCGGGCGCGCTCATGCCGCCGCTCCTTGATCGCGCAACGCCCCCGCCAGGTGGTATAGCGCGGCGAGGTCCATGTCGTCGGTCAGTGACGGCAGTTCGTAGTGGGGCCGGTCGGCAGCGAGGAGGCGTTTCCGCATACCCTCCTCCACGCTCAGCCGGCGCGCGTGCTCGACGAGTTCGGCGCTGAGTTGGGTGACGGTGGACTCGGTCGCGTCGAGGCCGGCGGCCTTGAGGCCGCGGGTGAGTTGTTCGACGTCGACCTCGCTAGGTGCCGCTGCGAGCAGGTCGGCGTCCAGCAGCGGTGACTGAACCATGTTGATCATGATGCTTCCGACGTTCAGGCCGGCGCCGCGGACCTCGTCGATACCGTCTAGGCACTCCTGGACCGGCATCTCCTCCAGCACGGTCGCGAAGTGAACAGTCGTCTCCGGCGAGCGGATGACCTCCATGACGCGATCGGCGTGGTTGCGGATGGGTCCGACCTTGGCCAGACCGGCGATCTCGGCGTTGACGTTGAGAAATTGTGCAATGCGTCCGGTGGGCGGGGCGTCGATCACCACGGCGTCGTAGACGAATGGCGCGTTGTCCTCGCCGCGCCGGGTGCGGTCGCGCCGCACGCGGCGCCGGGCCGCCTCGGTGGCCTTGCCCGTCAGGAGGACGTCGCGCATCCCGGGGGCGATGGTGGTGGCGAAGTCGACGACACCGAACCGGGTGAGCGCCTGGCCCGCGCGGCGCGCACTGTAGAACATCTCCAGGTATTCCAGTAGCGCGGCTTCCGGGTCGACTGCCAGGGCGTGGACGTCGCCCCCGTCGGGGGCCACCGCCACCCGCCGCTCCTCGTAGGGCAGTGGTGGGCAGTCGAAGAGCCGCGCGATGCCTTGGCGGCCCTCCACCTCGACCAGTAACACCTTCCCGCCGCCGGAGGCCAGTGCCAGGGCCAAGGAGGCGGCCAGTGTCGTCTTGCCCGTGCCCCCCTTGCCCGTGACGACATGGAGGCGGACGCCGTCCCAATCGCTATCACGTGCGCTCACCTGAAGGAGTTTATTGGTTTTGGCACGGTACAGCCGGGTTCTCCGCTCGGGGGTGGCGTTGGGATGGATAGGGTGGCGCTCATGACGAAGTGGGAGTACGTGACCGTGCCGCTGTTGTCGCACGCGACCAAGCAGATTCTGGACAACTGGGGAGAGGACGGCTGGGAGCTGGTCTCGGTGGTCCCGGGGCCTTCCGTGGATGACGATCCTCGTAACCAGCAGCTCGTGGCCTACATGAAGCGTGAGAAGCAGTGACGACGCCAGAGCAACGCATCGTCGAGCTTGGTTACACGCTGCCCGAGGTGGCCGCCCCGGTCGCCGCTTACGTGCCGGCGTTGCGCAGTGGCGATTACGTCTACATCTCCGGCCAGGTGCCGGTCGTGGAAGGCACGCTCAGCGAGGCAGGCAAGGTGGGCGCCGAGGTGTCCCCGGAGCGGGCCAAGGAGTTGGCCGCCATCTGCGCGTTGAACGCCATCGCCGCGGTCCGCTCCGAGGTGGGCGAGCTGTCTCGGGTCCGGCGGGTGGTCAAGGTCGTGGGCTTCGTGGCCAGCGACCCCGGTTTCACGGGCCAACCCCAGGTCATCAACGGGGCGAGCGAGCTGCTCGGCCAGGTGTTCGGCGAGGCCGGCACGCACGCCCGCAGTGCTGTGGGGGTCACGGCGCTGCCGTTGGACGCTCCGGTCGAGGTCGAGATGGTTGTTGAGGCGGAGTAGAGAGTAGAGCCGGCGCAGGGGAGCCGTGCCGTTGCCGCGTGGCGCGGACGCGGCTTCTCCGCCGTAACGGGGCGTGGCCTGTGGTGGGGCCGAGCGGGATGGCTCCTGTGGTGGCGCGCCCCTACCGGGCTGGCGGGAGATCGAGGAGGTCGGTAATCGTGGCGTCCCCACCCCCGGCGCCGGACGAGGCGGCCGATTGGAGTCGGGCGGTGCTCGCGGGTCGGGTTGAGCCTGTCGAGGCGCGCCCCGCCGCCACGGTTATGCTGCTGCGCGGGGCGGCGGCGAGTGCCCAGGGCGACGCGCTTGAGGTCTACCTGCTGCGGCGGGTGCCGGCCATGGCTTTCGCGCCGGGCGCTTACGTTTTCCCCGGCGGCGGGGTCGACCCCCGCGACGCCGACGCCGCGTTGGGGTGGGCCGGGCCCTCTCCAGCAGTGTGGGCGAGCCAACTGGGCGCCGACGAGGAGTCGGCGCGCGCTTTGGTGTGTGCGGCCGTTCGAGAGACGTTTGAGGAGTCCGGCGTGCTGCTGGCCGGCCCCTCGGCCACGGAGGTGGTGGCCGACACCCGCGGCGACGACTGGGAGGCCGATCGTCGTGCTCTGCTCGACCGTTCCCTGTCGCTGGCCGGGTTGCTGGAGCGTCGCGGCCTGGTGCTGCGTTCGGACCTGCTGCGGGCGTGGTCGCGCTGGATTACCCCCGTGGCCGAGCCGCGCCGTTTCGATACGCGCTTCTTCGCCGCTGTGCTACCGCGGGGCCAGCGTCCCCGTGAGGTGGGTGGGGAGGCCGACCGGGTGGCTTGGCTGTCCCCAAGTGAGGCCCTGGCCGGATGGCGGCGCGGGGAGCTGGATATGCTGCCGCCCACGGCCGCCACACTCCGGGAGCTGTCCGACTGCGGCACGCTGCACGGCGTGCTGGGGGCCGAACGCGAGATCAGCCCGATCATGCCGGAGATTCGCGAGGTGGACGGGACGTTGCGGGCGGTCCTGCCGGAAGGGGCGCCCCGGCCCTTCGACGATTCGCCGTGAGGTCGTGGCCTGCTCTGCCTCCCACAGCCGTGAGGCGGGGCAGTGCCGTCGGTGGAGCGAGGTTTGATGAGGATCGACGGTTCCGGTACCCAGCGCGCTAACTGTCTGCTTTGCCCCAACCCGGGCCCTATGACGCTCGACGGCACGAACACGTGGGTGCTGCGCGAGCCGGGGGCGCGCGGCGTCGTCGTGATCGACCCCGGCCCTCACCACGAGTCCCATCTGGAGCGCGTGGCCCGTGCGGTGCAGGAGCAGGGTGCTCAGGTGTTGGTCACGCTGCTGAGCCACCACCACCCCGATCACGTCGAGGGGGCGCGCTACTTCTCGGAGTTGACCGGCGCGCCGGTGCGTGCGGCGGACCCCGCCTACCGCATCGACGGCGGTGGACTGGCTGACGGCGAGGTGATCGAAGCCGACGGTTTGGAGCTACGAGTCGTTGCCACGCCCGGCCACACTGCCGACTCGGTCTCCTTCTACCTGCCCGCTGACGGTGCGCTCCTGACCGGCGACACCGTGTTGGGTAGCGGTACCACAGTGATCGCTGCGGACGGGGGGCTCTCCGACTACATGGGATCGCTGTTTCGGCTGCGCGAGCTTGTGGCTACGGAAAGTATCCGCACCCTGTTGCCTGGCCATGGGCCGCTCGCCACGGACCCGATGGGCAAGCTCACCGAGTACATCCAGCACCGTGAGGAGCGGCTGGCCCAAGTCGTCTCGGCGGTAGACGCCGGTGCGCGCACCACGGGGGAGGTGGTCGCGCACGTTTACGCCGGGATCGACCCGGCGGTGCTGCCCGCGGCGCAAGCCTCTGTGCGGGCCCAGTTGCGTTATCTGACCGAGCGCGGCGACATTGCCGCTGAGTTGAGTTTCGACTAGCCGGATCTCCTGCGGGGATCAGCGGGCCCGGCGGCGCATCCGTTCCATGTCGAGCAGGACGACGGCCTTGGCCTCTATGCGTAGCCACCCCCGCAGCGCGAACTCGGCCAGTGCCTTGTTCACGGTCTCGCGCGACGCCCCGACGAGCTGTGCCAGCTCCTCCTGCGTCAGGTCGTGGTGCACGTGCAGGCCGTCCTCGCCTTCCTTGCCGAACCGGTCGGCCAGGTCGAGCAGGGCCTTAGCGACTCGCCCGGGCACGTCGGTGAATACCAGGTCGGCCATCACGTCGTTGGTGCGGCGTAGCCGTGTGGCCAGCGCTCTGAGCAACTGGATGGCCACCTCGGGCTGGCTGGAGATGAAAGGACGAAGGTCGTCATGGCCCAGTCCCGCCAGCAGGACGTCAGTTACGGCGATGGCGCTAGCCGTGCGCGGGCGGGGATCGAAGAGGGACAGCTCACCGAACATCTCGGTCGGCCCGAGGACACTGAGCAGGTTCTCGCGCCCGTCAGCGGCTGTTCGGGTGAGCTTGACCTTTCCGTTGAGGATGACGTAGAGCCGGTCGCCCGCGTCGCCCTCAGAGAAAAGCGTCTGTCCGCGCCCCAGCCGCACTTCGCTGATGGAGTTGCGCAGCGCCGCCGCGGCGTCGTCATCCAGCGCCTCGAAGAGGGGAGCCTTGCTCAGCACCTCGTTGGTCTCGTCCACCACTTCCTCCTTGCAACCTGATCAACAACAGTGTGACCTATATCGCATCCCGTTGTGAAACCAGGTCGTTACTTCGGCTTGTCGCCCGAGTGGCGGCCAGCTCGCTCGGTTGACGGCAGCACTTCTGATCTTAGATGCATCACAAGGCGCATGACCGCAGGGTCCTTTGATGTCCGGATAACCCAGACATAATCTCCGTCACCCCCGTCGCGGGAATCAGGGGTCCAATGCGCCCCATCCACTCGCCGTCGTCGCTGGGGACAGCCGCGCCACCAGGTCTGTCCGAGCCTTGACCGGAGGCAGGGCCACACATGTCCTCTGTCCCCACGACGGCGAGATCTCGGGGAGCGGGAGCGTGGGGCGTTCGCCTTCCGCTGCGCGGAGCACGGACCGCACACCACTGGTAGGCCGGGCGCTGGGGCGGTTCCACCCTGCCGTCCGGTCGGGGGAGGGGGCGTGCTTCCAGCAGCACTCGCGGGGCGCACTCGCACCCGGTGACACCACCCCAACATCGTGGTGGACAAGCAGGGACCAGCCATGCCGGCCCCAAGTTAGGACGTTCCCGTGCGGGGCCGCCCGAAAAGGTCATGGGGCCGGAGGTGGTGAGGAGGCCGGTGTTCGTCGGTTGCGGCCGTGGGAGAGGTTGCCTGGGGTAAGTGGTGCGTGGGTGGTTGCCCCGGCTGCCCCGGCACGGCCGCCGCCGGGTGAGCTGCCGAGGCCGTGTAACGATCGAGGCACGAGCGGCGGGAGGCCGGCTGCCCGCCCTCCGGCGCCAGCTCGACGCCCCACCCCGCCCCACTAGCCCATATGTCCTCGTATCCGGTGTGGCCGCCGCGAAGAGGCGGCCCGCCGCTCGCCCGCCGGCGATCTTCCAGCTTGGCCACGCGCATCCATGGGGAGGTCCCCGCGATTGGTCGCTCATCCGTAGGCTTATGGATGTGCCTCGTGACAGTTCCACCTCCTCGGCAGTGCCCGCGGCCACCGCCGGTGCCGGTAGCGCAGTCCGGTCGACGGTCGAAGCCGCCGGCACCGTTTCCGCTACTCCCACCGGCGAATCCCGGCTTGCTCTGGTGCGGCGCGCCCGGCGCATGAACCGCGAGTTGATCCAGCTCTACCCCGACGCCCACTGCGAGCTCGACTTCACGACCCCGCTGGAACTGCTCGTCGCGACCATCCTCTCGGCGCAGTGCACCGACAAGCGTGTCAACGCGGTGACGCCCACCCTGTTCGCCCGCTACCGCGAGGCGGCCGACTACGCCGCCGCCGACCGCGATGAGCTGTGCGAGATCATCCGCTCCACGGGCTTCTACCGCTCCAAAGCCGACAACATCATCGGGTTGGGCCACGAGCTGTGCGAACGGTTCGGCGGTGAGGTGCCGCGTCGTCTCGACGATCTCGTCACCCTGCCTGGGGTGGGCCGCAAGACCGCCAACGTCGTGCTCGGCAACGCCTTCGACGTGCCCGGGCTCACCGTCGACACTCACTTCGGCCGGCTCGTGCGCCGGTTCGGCTGGACCGCCGAGACCGACCCGGTCAAGGTCGAACGCGAGATCGCCGACCTGTTCCCGCCCAAGGATTGGACCCTGCTGTCCCACCGGCTGATCTGGCACGGCCGCCGTATCTGCCACTCCCGCAAGCCGGCCTGTGGCGCGTGCGCGCTCGCCCACTGGTGCCCCGCCTTCGGGGAGGGGCCCACCGAGGAAGAACAAGCGCGCAAACTGGTGCGGAACGGACCTTTCTCATGAACGAGTCACAGTCCCCGAACGTCACTGTCCCGTCATGGCTGACCGACCTCGCTGAAGCGGCCCAGACGATGACCGTGCCCCCCGCCCTGCGCCCACCCCGGCAGGGCGGACGTCACAGCGCGGTCCTCGTGCTGTTCGCCCACGCCCACAGCGGCCCCGAGGTGCTGCTCATCCAGCGCGCCGACGGGCTGCGGCGCCACTCTGGGCAACCCGCGTTCCCCGGAGGCGCCCTCGAAGCGGGCGACATCGGCCCTGCGGCGTGCGCGCTGCGGGAAGCCTATGAGGAGACCGGTCTGGACCCGGCGGGGGTGACCGTGCTCGACACGCTGCCCGAGCTTTACATCTCGCCCAGCCAGTTCCGGGTGACCCCCGTTCTGGCGTGGTGGCACACCCCCAGCGAGGTGCGCCCCGTCGACACCTTGGAGGTCGCAGGGGTCGCGCGCGTTCCCGTCGCCGAACTCGCCGACCCGGCCAACCGGCTGCGGGTACGCCACCCCGCCGGCTTCACCGGTCCCGCCTTCCGAGTGCGCGAGATGCTCGTCTGGGGATTCACGGCCGGTCTACTCAACGAACTGCTCATTCTGGGAGGCTGGGAACGTCCCTGGCACAGCGGCGCCCGCGAGGAGCCGCTCGAAACGCTTGTGGCCCTGCGGCCGACGGGCGGAACGGCCTAACGCGATGTTGGATGGCTTTGTGCTCGACGCACTCCTGACCGTGCTCGTCTTCGTCTTCGCGATGTCGGGCTACCGGCAGGGGTTCATCGTCGGAGTACTGAGTTTCGCCGGGTTCATCGGCGGCGGGGTACTCGCCGCGCTCGGCGCCCCCTCCATCATCCAGAACCTGGTCGAGCGGCCCAGCCAGCAGGCGCTGCTGGCTATCGCGGTAGTCTTCCTCGCGGCTGCGCTGGGCCAGTTCCTCGCCTCCTACCTGGGTGCGCTGGTGCGCAACCGCGTCACGTGGAACTCGGCGCGGGTCCTCGACGCTATGGGTGGTGCCCTGGTCAGCGCCCTCTCTGTGGTGCTGGTCGCGTGGCTTATCGGTAGCGCGCTGGCCAACTCCGCCATCCCTTACCTCGACACCCAGGTCCGTAACTCCCACATCCTCAACGCGGTTGACCGCGTCCTGCCCAACTCGGCGCAGATGTGGTTCTCCACGTTCCGCAGCATCGTCGACCAAAGCGCGTTTCCCCAAGTGTTTAGCGGGTTAGGGGCCAGTGAACCGGCCGAGGTCGCCGCCCCCAACCCCAACGTGCTCACCACCGAAGAACTGCGCGACTCCAGCAGGAGCGTCGTCAAGGTGCTCGGCACCGCCCCCTCGTGTCAGCGTCGTGTCGAGGGCAGCGGCTTCGTCTACGCGCCCGAGCGCGTTATCACCAACGCTCACGTTGTCGCCGGGGTGCGCGATGAGCTGTCCGTCACCACCCGTACCGGCCGGCGGCTCTCGGCCAGCGTCGTGCTCTACGACCCGCAGCAGGACATCGCCGTCCTGCACGTCCCGGGCATGCAGCTCGAACCGTTGGACTTCGAGTTGCAGGCCCAGAAGGGCGACGACGCCGTAGTCGCCGGCTTCCCCCGCAACAACGGTTTCACCGTCGTCCCCGCACGCATCCGCGCCGAGCAGACCGCCCAGGGGCCCGACTTCTACCACTCCCAGCAGGTCAGCCGAGAGATCTACCAGGTACGCGCCACGGTGCGTCCCGGCAACTCCGGTGGCCCGCTGCTGGCTCCCGACGGCGACGTCTACGGCGTGGTGTTCGCTGCGGCCACCGATGACCAGGACACCGGTTACGTCCTCACCGCCGAAGAGGTCGCCGGCAACGCCGAGCAGGGACGCACGGCCACTGCACCGGTCTCGACCCAACAGTGCGACTGAGAAGCACACCTCCCGGACGCTCCGCTGTAGGGGGCTAGGTTGTTGTTTTTCAAACGGCTGGGGTGCGGGGTGCGTGGGGTGTTCCTCGTTCGCTCGTGCCTCGATCGCTTCGCGATCTCGGCAGCCCGCGGGGGCGACAGCGGGCGTGCTCACCCGCGTGCGGCCCACCGCTGGTCCGCGCCGACTTTCCAAAAACTAGTGGGCGTAGTGCGCGTTCCGCGTATCGGCCGTTTCCACCGCACGGGGCGGTGGGCGATTGACTTCCGTCCCCCGACCTAAAGGCTGGGGGTTCCTACCGCGGTCGGCTGACCGTCTCGGTGGGTTCCTGCTTCGTCGCGCTGTGTCCGAGCGTGCTCGGGTCTTACCTGCGTTCCACGGGCTGATGCCGCCAGTCCGGCGGCTTTGGCGACGGTAGCGTGTTCCGCCGTCGGGTCTGCCGCGCGTCGAGCGCCGGAGAGGCCGGTCGCTGAGGACCGCTGTGACCGCGCGCCCGAACTCGCCCGTCGAGTCTCCCGGCGGGTGTTGAGGGGAGGATTGGGGAGGGTGGTTGTTGTGACCGGCAGGGCTGATGGTTGTTTGTTCGGGTCTTCTGGTGGGTGTCGGGTGGGTTGCGTGGTGGGGTTGGTTTGCTCGTCGTGGGGGGCATTTTGGTGGCTGTCGAGGTCGCGGAGCGATCGAGGCGCGAGTGGCGCCGTACGGTTCACGCTCTCCCGCTTCCGAATGCGGGCGCGTCGGCGGTCCATGACAGCAATGGGCGCGCCCACCTCCCCTCCAACGGGCGGGCGCGCCCCGCGCGGGGGACGTGGTGTGGACACGTTCCCCGCATCGGTCAGCGGGGCCGGCCGGCTCGCCCGCTCTTACGAGTCGGCCGGCCTCCGCGACCTGGTTACCCGCCGCAGCCTGCGCTTCCGGCGGTGCCGGCCCTCGCGAGCCCCCCTCACCGCTCACGTCGGTACCGGCCGAACCGTCGGCACCCGGGCCCCGCCCCCTCCCCGGGGCCCCGCGGTGCCGACAGTCCGGGGTGGGTCAGGGGCCCATCGGCACCCGACCCACGTCGGTGAGCAGATGCAGCGCTTCCCGGTGGCTCGGCGGCGGCGCCACACTCCACACATGCGCCGCCGGCTGTCCCGATAGCCGCGTCTGTAGTTGCTTTATCCGCTCGGCTAGATCCGCGGCCAGGGGAACCAGCGCCGCGATCCGGTGCCGGTTGAGCAGCGCCAGCGTCTCCCCATGGATGAAGAATCGGCGCAGTTCATGGCCTAGCACGATGAGCCGAGCCGTGCGCCGCCACGGGTCGGCCACCCCGTCCAGGGCCACGATGAGTAGCCGGTGGGTTCGCTCCGGCGGTTCCGCTGCCGCAGCGTAAATCTCTTCCAGCCGTAGCCGCAGGTAACCCGGTGTGGCCAGTCCCGTCAGCGGGTCGCGGCAATCGTCGAGACGGCAGATGGCCTCCGCCCAGCCTTCGGCGATGGCCTTGACCGGACGCACGGGGCAAGAGGCCCAGCCCAGCACGTCGCACAGCGCGGCGAAGTCCTCCAACGCAGCGCCCACGGTGGTTCCCATCCGGGCGCGGGCGTGGCCGAATCGGGTGCAGGGCGACTCCAGATCCGCGCCGTGGACGACCGCTTCGCACACGTCGTCCACGGCCGGGGTCCACCAGTCATCGGCCGGCGTCCAGCCGGCCCGCTTGCTATGGCGGTACCACTGGCTGCGCAACCGCTGGGGAGAAAACACACTCGGGGTGCGTGCGAATCCGAGGATGTCCATCCAGCTTCCCCATCTCCCTGGTCGGTCGGTGCTCCTGCCCCGGCGCCGCGCATGAAGCCGCGGCTCCTGAATGCGCTCTCACCTACACCAACGGGCAACTCTGGGCGTTATGACGCGGAAAACCAAGATATTTTTTTACGGGGGCGTTACCTCATGTAACCAGTCGGATATTTTCCGTGGTACCCCTGTTTGCGGCGGGCCGCGCGGACGACGGCGCCTCGGTGGAGAGCGGCACAGCAGCGACAATGCAAACAGCACGAAAAGGCCGAAGGGCAGAGTATGACCGACGCACAGTCTGATCACTTTGAGAAGTCGGAAAGTGACGAGAAGCTAATCTCGGCTGTTCGTGACGGTGACTCCGGCGCCTACGCGGCGCTGTACCGGCGCCACGCCGAGGCCGCTCGGGGGCTCGCCCGTCAGCTTGTGCGCAGCGCCGAAGTCGACGACGTGGTCTCCGAGGCATTCGCTCGCGTCCTCAGCGTGCTGCGGCGTGGCAGCGGCCCCACGGTCGCCTTCCGCCCCTACCTGCTGACCTCGCTGCGCCACATCGTCTACGACCGTTATCGCACCGACAGTCGCCAGATTGCCACCGACGACATGGCCACCTTCGACGAGGGCGAGCCCTTCGTCGACCCGGCGCTGGCGGGGCTGGAGCGTTCCCTTATCGCCCGCGCCTACTTGTCGCTGCCCGAGCACTGGCGCAGCGTGCTCTGGCACACCGAGATCGAAGGCGCCAAACCGGCCGACGTCGCGCCGCTGCTGAACCTCACCCCCAACAGCGTCTCAGCGCTGGCCTACCGCGCCCGCGAGGGACTGCGCCGTGCCTACCTCCAGATGCACCTGGCCGGCGAGGTGCCCACCGAGGAGTGTCGCCCCGCCCTTAGCCAGCTCGGCGCTTATGTGCGTGGTGGGCTGGCCAAGCGCGACGCTGCCACCGTCGACCGCCACCTCGACTCCTGCGCCCACTGCCGCGCCGTCTACGCTGAACTCAGCGACGTCAACATCGGGCTGCGCGGTGTCGTCGGTCCCCTCATCGCCGGTCCGGCCATGGCCGGCTACCTGGCATCCCTGCCCGGCGGGGCCTTCGCCGGCGGGTGGTGGTCCCAGATGTCGACGACCCAGCAGCGCGCCACGATGGCCGGGGCCGCCACCACCGCGGTCACCGCCGCCGTGGCGCTGGCGATGGTGAGCCAGAATGCACCGCCGCCCGCTCCCGAGCGGCCCGCCGCCGTGGCCCCGCCGACGCCATCGGACACCGACCCGCCGCCGCAGGCTCCCACCCCGCCGCCTCCCGGCACGGAAGCCCCATCGCTGGCGCCGTCGCGCTCCGTCGGACCCGAACCGGCGCCCTCGCCGCCGAGTCCACCCCCCAGCCCAGCCGCGCCCGAGCCGCCGCGGCCCACCCCTTCGGCCGTCCCCACCCCGCCCCGCCCATCCGCCTCCCCAGAGGCGGAGCCCGCCCTCGCGGCCACCATCAACCCCGTGGGCGCGCTCGTTCCCGGCCACCCGGGCATCGTCGTCATGCGGCTGCGCAACACCGGCGGTACCACCAGTGACGACGTCGTGGCCGACCTCGACCTGCCCGAAGGGGTCACCCTGGATGCCGCGGCCCAGGCCGGTAGCGCCGCCGCTGTCCCCATGGCGGCCGGTGCCGACGGCTGGTCGTGCGTGCCCGAGACCTCCGGTGCCCGATGTGTGGTCCCCGGCATCGAGGCGGGCGAGGACGCGGTGGCCCACCTCGATGTGGCCGTGGCCAGCGACGCGCGGGCGGGCGAACCGCCGCGTGTGTCGGTGCGCGTCGGCGGGGTCACCACGGCGGCTACGGGCAGCCACGGGGTTGACCCCGAGGGGACGCCGGCCCGCTATGCCACCTCTGGCCAGGTCCGCTCCATAGCCACCGGAAACACCCTTATGACCTGCCTTGACGACTTCTCGTACCAGCCTCAACCACGCTGGCCGTGGCCGTTCGACACGACCGGTTCCGTGAATGTGCAGGGGTTCCTCGACGGCGACCGCCGACCCAGACCCGACACCTTGGCCGACGAGCGGCCGGCTCCAGCGCCGGTGGTCTCCAGCTTCCCAAAACCCACCGTTGCGCCCACCCAGCCTTCGCCGTCAGCGGCCACTGCCACTCGCGTTTCCGTGCCCACGCCCTCTCTCGCGTCCACCCCCTCATTTCCGGCTACGCCCGAGCCCGCCCCAGCGTCCAGCACCCCTGCCGCCCCCGCTCCCTCGACCGTCGCACCCCAGCAGCTTGCAGAGCCCGAGCCGCCCACCGTTGCTCCCCTTGGCGACGGCGCGTGCGAGCGCGCCCGACGGCGGGAAGGTGACCGTCTCGACAACGATCTGTGGTCGATGCGCCCGCTCGACCTCGACCGCGATCCCGCCACGCACATGTCCAGCTCCGTGCGCTGGCAGCTCCCCACTGGGGGAGCGGTGCGCTGGGCGGGTCTGTACTTCTCCGGCACGGGGCGCGCGCCGGGCGGGGTCACCGCGAAACTGCGCGGCCCCGGCCAGGAGGGCTACACCACGGTCGACGCCGACGAGACCGCGGTGCGCCACCTGCCCGGATCTCCCGCCTACCAGGCGTTCGCCGACGTCACCGAGCAGGTGCGCCGAGCCGGTGGGGGACAGTGGTGGCTTGCCGACATCCCCACCAGCCCCGGCGCCCACGTCCACGCCGGCTGGAGCCTGGTGGTCGTCGTCTCCGATCCCGCCGAGGACTACAACCAGACGATGGTGCTCGACAACGCGACCGTCGTGCACGGGGCAGGCGCCGGCATGCGGCTCCCGCTGGCCGGTTTGCTCTCTGCCCAAGCCCAGGCCGGGATCGACGTGGTCGCTTGGGAGGGCGACGCGGGCCTGTCCGGTGACCGGGTCCTCCTCGGCGACACCCCGCTGCGGCGCCGCGACGGCGACCCCGACAACGCTTTCATCGGTTCGGCGGCCGGTGCCGTGGGGCCGCCGTTGACGTTCGGCACCGACGTCGCTCAGTTCAGCACCGTGCTGCCGCGGCACCCACGTCTGCTGTTAGTGTCGCGGCGCGACGCCTACTTCGCTGGCGCTGTGGCCGTGACCTCCCCCATAATGTCCTGATATGCCTCGATTGGGGTGGTGGTCTGCCCGAAACCCTGCCCCTCGTGGTCCGTTGCTTTGGCGCCCCCGGTCAGTGCGGATCACCCCAGTACCGTAAATATACTGTCACGCCCGTCCGTAGTGAGGTCCTTTACTTACTTCACAACTCCCAGTGTGCAAGGCCGCACACAAACCGGCACAGACTTGGCTAGGCTGGGCCCGGTCTGCCTTTAGGCCGTAGAGTCGAGTGCCGACTGCCGATCGAAGACCCGCCCCATTTCCGGGTGGGTGAACAGGAACGAGGAAGGGGCGGTGTCGCGTGGATCGCTGCGCGCTGTTCGTTGACGCCGGCTACCTCCTTGCCGACGGTGCGATGGCTGTGCACGGAACGCGCAACCGCGACTCCGTGTCTTGGGATTACGCGGGGCTCGTGCAACTGCTCAACGAGGTGGCGCGTGATCGCACGGGACTGCCGTTGCTGCGATGCTACTGGTACGAGGCGACCTCTGAGGGGCGCCGCACCCAGGAGCAGGACGGCATCGCCGACATCCCGGGCATCAAATTCCGAGCCGCGCGTATCCGTCCTGGCAGACGGGAGGGCGTCGAGAGCTATGTCCAGCGGGACCTGACCACACTCGCCCGAACGGGAGTGCTGTGCGAAGCCGTGCTCGTCAGCGGCGACGAGGACATGGCGCAGGTCGTCGCCGACGTCCAAGACCTCGGTGTCCGGGTCACCGTCGTCCACATTTCCGTGGAGGGAAACTGGACGATCTCCCGGGCGCTGCGCCGCGAGTGCGACGATCTGATCGAGATCGGCGCCGGTCACCTGCGCCCCTACGTCAACCTCGTCGCCGGGGCCGCCGAGTCCGACGACAGCGGCGCCCCTGAGGCGCACAGCCCGATGGGCAACGGCCGCTCCCGCGGTACGCCGCCGGCTACGCGCATGCCTGTCACGGCCAACGTCGGCGGCTCCCGCATGGAGCCCGCCGGGAGCGGCAACAGCATGGAGGCCGCCTTCGCCAACACGGGCGGCCACACGGCGATGAACGCCAATGCCGCGAGCAGCGCCCACTCCGCCCAGAACGGCCAGCAGCCGCAAGCGGGACCGGCCTCGCCCCCCACGGGCGCCCACCCCGCCACCGGTGGCCACCCCGCGCAGAGCGGCCCCTCCCCCCAAAGCGGCCCCTCCCCGGCCGGCGGGCAGCCCAACCCCGGCAGCAGCGCCATGGAGCAACTGCGCGCCATGCGCCAGAGCCTCGCCCAGCAGCGCGGCGGCGACCATCTCGCCCCCCAGCCGGGCGCCGGAATGGACGGCCAACGCAACGACAATTCGGGCGGCAACCGGCGGTCTGAGGCCCACGGCTTCTCCGCCGACGGCCAGAACTCGCCGCACGCCCCTCCCACGGGCGGCCACATGGGTATGGCGCCGCACCCCTCCACCGGCCCCAACCCCACCGGACCGGCCACGGGAGCGCACCCGAGCATGCGCGGCCCGCAGCAGCCCGGCCCCGACTACAGCGGCGAGCGGCCCGGCCCGCCCATGCAACAACCGCAACAACACCAGCAGCCGCAACAGTCGCACTACCCCAACGGTTCCCCGCACGACCAGATGATGGGCCAAGGTCCCCAAGGCCCCCAAGGCCACTACGAGCGGGAGGCGCCACCTCCACGCGGCGCGCCCCCGGGAGCCGACCCCAGGTACGGGCCGAATACGGGAGAAAATCCCGGGTTTGGAGGTAACACCGGCCCAAACCCTACTTTTGGGGCCAGTACGGAAACTGATTCCGCTTCCAGGAGCGCCGCCGGAGCCCAGCAGGACTCCAACGCCCCTACTGGCCCCCAGCCCGCACAACGATTTCAGCCCGGACCCTATGCCGGCCCGCCGTCGCAGGGCGGTTACCCGCCCTCCGGCGGGCACGGTCCCCGCGGCATCGACGACGCTGTCGGAGTCGCGCAACGCGAAGGCACCAACTTCGCCGAGTCCATCGCGCGCGACGCGCCGGTCCTGTGGCTGGAGGCAGTGCTCGCGCGCAAGCCCCGCATGCCCTCCGACATGGAGGCCCGACTGTTGCAAGGCTCGTCGTTACCAGTCGACTTCCTGCTGCGCGACGAGGTTCGCCACGCACTGCGGCAAGGATTCTGGGAAGCCTTGGAGCGGGCCCGCGCCTGACCCCCGGCGTGGTCCGCACCGGCAAGGACGAGGAGGGTGTCAGTTGACCCGCGTGACAACGGCCGACCTTGACCGGCTGGAGTTCCGAGCCGTGCAGTCGGGGGACCACACCGCGGTGGCCCGGCAGCTTGTCGATCTGGCCAACAGCGTCGAGGCCGACAGTGAGATCTGCCGTGCCGAGCTGTTCGTCCGAGCCGGTGAGCAGTGGGAGATGGCCCAAGAGTTCGAGTTGGCCGCGGCTGCCTACCAGCGCGCCATAGACGACGGCGGGATCACCATCATCGACGCGCGGGCGCTCCAGGCCGGCGCGCTGCTGGAGCTGGACCGGGTGGAGGACGCCTACGCCCGCATGGACCGGCTCCGCGCCGAGGGGCCGCGTAACCTGCCCACCTACATCCACATCACCGAGACGTTGCAGGCCCACGACGACCTCAAGGGCGCCCACGCCTGGGCCACCCTGGGCGTGGAGCGTTTCCGCCACCAAGACATCTCCCCCTACATGCACGACCTGCTGATGGAGCTGCTGCGCATCAGGTTCCGCGTCCGCATGGACCTCGGCATGGACGAAGACGACCTGGACCGTCTCCTGGACGCTTGAGCATGAAGTGGGTTCCCAGGTATCCCGCGCGAGCGAGGATCGGGATACCTGAGGCAGGTTCACCGGTTCAGTTGGGTTGAACCGTGCGGACAAACCGTTCCGGGGCGCAGTTGCGAAACCGGCCCACCGGGACGCAGCCACGAACCTGGGACGATCGCCGGCGGGGTCAGCGCCACCCGAGCTCCGGGGCGACATAGCGCAGCAGGCTGTCGAGCACATGTGCGTTGTAGTCCACGCCTAGCTGGTTGGGCACGGTGAGCAGGAGCGTGTCCGCGGCGGCGACGGCCTCGTCCTGCGCCAGGTCCCGGGCGAGCTTGTCCGGTTCGGCGGCGTAGGTCTTACCGAACCGGGCCAGCCCCTCGTCCAGATAGCCCACCTTGTCGGTGCTGGCCGTCTCCCGGCCGAACAACTGGTGATCCAACTCGCTCACTATTGGGAAGATGCTGCGGCTCACCGAGACGCGGGGCTCGCGGGCGTGGCCGGCGGCCTGCCATGCCTCCTGGAAGAGCTGGATCTGTTCCGCCTGCAACTGGTGGAACGGCACCCCGGTGTCCTCGGTGAGCAGGGTCGAGCTCATCAGGTTCATCCCCTGCTCGCCGGCCCATGTCGCGGTGGCGCGGGTGCCGGCGCCCCACCAGATCCGGTCGCGCAGCCCGGGAGAGTGCGGCTCGATCCGCAGCAGCCCGGGCGGGTTGGGAAACATCGGCTGCGGGTTGGGTTCGGCGAATCCCTCGCCTTTGAGGACGTCGAGCAGCGTCGCGGTGTGCTCTCGGGCCATGTCGGCGTCCGTGGTCCCTTCCGCCGGACGGTGCCCGAAGTACTCATACCCCTTGATGACCTGTTCCGGGGCGCCGCGGCTGATCCCGAGCTGCAAGCGCCCGCCGGCGATCAGGTCAGCGGACCCGGCGTCCTCTGCCATGTAGAGCGGGTTCTCGTAGCGCATGTCGATCACGCCCGTGCCGATCTCGATGCGGCTGGTCCGCGCCCCCACCGCGGCCAGTAGCGGAAACGGTGAGGCCAACTGCCGGGCGAAGTGGTGCACCCGGAAGTAGGCGCCGTCAGCGCCGACCTCTTCGGCGGCGACGGCCAACTCGATCGATTGCAGCAGGGCGTCGGAGGCTGAGCGCACCTGGGAGCGCGGCGACGGTGTCCAGTGGCCGAAAGACAGGAATCCGATCTTCTTCACAGCTCGGTCAACACCACTGGTGCCTTGGTATTCCACTTCGGCATGGTGGGAGAGCTTACTGGGCTGACGGGAACTGGATACTCATCTAGGCCCGACAAGCATCACATTCGGGAGAGCCCTCGTCGCCGGGTTTCGAGGGGCGATCGCGAAATCTACTCCGGCTTGCCCAGGAGGAACACGATGGTCTCGCGGAGATTCTTCCCGGTGACTCCCATGAGAACCCGATCGATACCCGGCTCCGACACCACCTGAGGGCGGCATGCTGTGTTTCTCGCGGATCTCGGCCACAGAGCTCGTGGAGAAAACAGCCGAGCCAGGTCGCCCCCGCGCGGCGCGCAGTCGGTTCGATTCCTTGCGGCGGCTCTACATCTGCTTGGAGGTCGTCGTAGGAGTCGTTCAGCGCGCCACTGACGAGCCCGATGCTTGTGGCTTCGTTGTATGCGGCTAGGGGGTGACGAGTTCGATGCCGATCGCGACCACGCCCAGGGCCTCACGTTCGGGTGGGTAGATCTCCCGGATGTTGCGCAGTTGGTCGGTCTTCGAGGCGGTGGGGTTGACCGAGGAGATCAGTTCGCGCTCGAACATCTCGTCGAAGTCCGCATAGCGGGCGAGCCGCGTGATCCGGGTGAGCACTTCCTCATCGCGGCACTTGAACCGGAGAAGATCCCCCTCCTTCAATCGCTTGCGCGAGGAGTCGTTGACCCTGATCTCGGTCGTCTTCTGGCCTGAAGCGATCAGGTCGAAATACCTCTTGTAGATGCCCATCTCGTGTGCGCGGGGGCGCTGGCCGAGGTCGGCGGGTCGGGAGTTCATCAGTCGGCCTAGTTCCTTGACGGTGAAGCTTCGGAAGAAATGCTTCGGATCGGTGAGCAGTTCGCCGACGAGCCACAACAGCGCGTCAACGTAGTGGTCGGTGTTTCCCGGCCATTGGGTCGTATCGAGCATCCACGGTTCGACGTCGCTAGGCAACGCATCCGTGCCTTTGTCGCGCAGCAGGGATTTGGACAGCTTCACTCCCGTGGGCGCGAGTACCTGCGGTGTGAAGATGCGCAGCGGCATCCGTGCTCCGGGTGTGTCCAAAACGCCGAGGGCGCCATCGACGAGCTGGGAGCCGAACGCCCAGTCGCCGCCCTTGAGCATGACACGTAACGTGGTGTCGCCGCGCACGAGCAAACGTTCTTTGACCAGATTGCGGTACAGGGTGGCCAAGTCGATGTAGGCGTCGTTCTCGGGGTCGACGTCGATCTCGTACGGTCCGTGGTCGAGGCAGACCGCGGCGAAGCGGGCGCCGTCTTCGTCGAGGTGGACGAGCTTAGTTCGGTCGGCACGCTTCTCCGCCCAGCCGCATTCAGGGCAGGGAACTCGGATGTGCACGATGCCGTGTGAGGGTGCCATCCACCAGCGGATTTCGTCGAGATCGTTCCAGGGTGCGGAGGAACTCGGCGCGAAACGCCGGACTCGACTGCTGGTCGGTGTAGGTCTCCAGCGCATAAAGCGTAGTCGCGTTCTCGGCTTTCGACATCGCCAACCACACAGCGGCCGACCGCTGCTTCACGTTCGCGCTCTGGTGCGCCGACGAAGCCGGCTCCTGGGAACTGCGGGCGAACACGCTCGCGGAAATGGCGCGCAAGGCCGCCTACCTGGAAAACGTCGATGACGCGCTTTCGCTGATCGAGTTCGCCCACGTGCGCGCCGACCGGCTCACCGCGACCGCGCAGGCGATGCTATGGACCATCCGAGCCCGCCTCCTCGCACTCACCGGAAGGCACACCGAAGCCCGAGCCGATGTCGATCGCGCTGACGCCCACTTCGCCGAGCGGACACCAGAGGCTGACCCGCCTTGGCTGTGCTACTACGACGCCGCAGAACACCAGGGCAGCACCGGAAAGGCGCTGATCCCGATCGCCCACGCCAACAACAAACCGGAATTAGCCAGCGAGCGCCTGGAAGCGGCCATCCGGCTGCAATCGGCGGACTATCCCCGCTCACGCACCTTCTCCCGAATCCGACTCGCCTCACTGAACATGAGTACCGGATATGCGCGGGAAGCGGTGCCCATCGGCCGCCAAGCCACCCGCGACACTGCGGCGCTGCGGTCAAAGCGACTGGTGACCGAACTTCACGGCTTGACGCGGGCCGCTACGGCGCACACCCACATCGGCGACGTCGCCGACCTCTGCCACGAGATCACCAGCCTGCGGCTTCCGAGCAGCTGAGGCCGCCAGTACGGTCGGTACCGTGACGCCCTCTGTGGCGACGACAGACGACATCCTCGCCATCGCGGCGCGCCTGGCCGGTCTCGACGCTGCGGGTGCGGCGGTGATCCGGGACGGCTCCAATGTGATGTATCGGCTGCCTGCCAGTGTCGTCGTCTGGATCGGGCCGGAGGAGACCCAGGCCGGCGCCGTACGCCAGGTCGAGGTTGCCCGTTGGCTGGCGGCCTCGGGGCTGCCTGTGGTGCGTGCACTCGACGGCGTGGCGCAGCCGACCATGGTGGGTTCTCGGCCGGTGACCTGGTGGGAGCTGCTGCCGGAGCACCGGGCGGCAACGACGGGGGAACTCGGGGCCGTCCTTGGGGCGCTGCATGCGCTCGCCCCGCCCGAGTGGCTCGAACTCCCGCGGTTCGACCCTTTGGCCGGTATCGAGGAGCGCATCGTTGCAGCGACTCACCTCGCCGAGGAGGATCGGGCATGGCTGGCCGAGCGCGCCGACCAGTTGCGCGGCCACCTCCGCCGACTTCCCCTCGACGCCGCTGAAGGGGTCATTCACGGTGATGCGTGGCAGGGCAACGTCGCCGTTGCCCAAGGGGCGCCACCGGTGCTGCTCGACTTCGAGCACGTCTGCCGCGGCCCGTGGGAGTGGGATCTGATCCCTGTGGCCGTGGACCGTGTCGACTTCGCCCGGTTGAGCGCCGGTGATTACCGTGACTTCGTCGCCGCCTACGGCGGCTACGACGTGACCGCCAGGCCCGCGTTTCGGGTTCTCGCCGACATCCAGGAACTGCGCTGGGTGTGCTTCGTGCTGGGCAAAGCCGCCGCCAGCGACAGCGCCGCACACGAGACCCGCCACCGGATCGCCTGCCTGCGCGGCGACATCGCCCGCCCCTGGACATGGAACGCCTTCTAAACCAACCGGTGCTGGCCCTGACGGTGTGGCATGGGGGCAAACATGCGCCCCAGTTGAGAAACCCCACCCCAGGCCGCGCACAAAGCGCCCCAGGCGCACGGAAGCGGCGAAGGGGGCCGTGATGAACACTGGAAACGGGCACGCGCGTCGCCACGGGGCACCGGCTACGGCAGTGTGGCGGATCGCCGGTGTGTCAGCGAGGTGAAATGTCGGGCTTGTCGTTCTTTGGGGGTCGTGTTTCGGGTGAGAGTGACATACCCCTATCTTGGGTCGTTCTGTATTGGGCAGCACAACATGTAGTATCGCTGCTGCTGGTGGTTCACCTGAGCGAGATCCCAGGTGAGGCAAGAGGGAATCCGGTGCGAATCCGGAGCTGACCCGCAGCGGTGAGTGGGAACGACCGCCGTCATCACGCACTGGCGCCACGGCGTCCGGGAAGCGACGGCCAGTAGGCGAGCACGCGGGGTGTCCACGCGCACCCGAGCCGGCCCACGAGTCCGAAGACCTGCCGCCAGTGTGCGCGCCTGGACGCGCACGGAACGGGGCTTCGAGGTTTGGGCCGCCGCAACCGTCGGGAAGACCACCATGCCGGCGCGCAGCGCGCCGCGTCCCGCCGTATCCGTGTGTGCTCCAGCCGCGCAACCCAACGGTTGTCGTCACTTTTGGTTGGAGCCACCTTGACCCTCGATACCGAGATCGCCCCGACACCGCGACCGGCCACACCGTCCGCCTCGCCCGCCGACCTTATGGAGCGGGCCCGCTGGGTGATCGAGGAGTCCTGCGCCGGCGTCGCGGGCGTGTCCGCCGAGACCGTCATCGCCGAGGCCCACCGCACCCTCTACCCCGGTATCAGCCCCGACGAACTGGAACTGGCCCTGATCATGGCGGCGCGCACCTTCGTGGAGGCCGAGCCCGGCTACTCCTACGTCAGCGCCCGGCTACTGCTAGACCGGCTACGCCGCGAAGCCCTCACCTTCCTCGCCGGCGGCTTCGACGAGGCCGGGCACGCCGAGATGGCCCGCCGCTACCCCGCCTACTTCGCCGACTACGTCGCCCGCGGCATCGAGCTGGAACAGCTCTCCCCAGAGCTGGCCACCTTCGACCTCGACCGCATCGGCGCGGCGCTGCGCCCCGAGCGTGACCGCAACTTCACCCTCCTGGGCATGCAGACCCTCTACGACCGCTACTTCCTGCACAGCGACGGAACCCGCTACGAGCTGCCGCAGGCGTTCTTCATGCGGGTGGCTATGGGGCTGGCGCTGCGCGAAGACGACCGTGAGGCCCGCGCCATCGAGTTCTACGAGCTGTTGTCGTCGTTCGACTTCATGTGCTCCACGCCCACCCTGTTCAACGCCGGCACCCCGCGCCCACAGCTCTCCTCGTGTTTCCTCACCACCGTCAGCGACGACCTGCACGGCATCTTCCACAGCGTCTCCAACAACGCGCTGCTGTCGAAGTACTCCGGTGGCCTGGGCAACGACTGGACACCGGTACGCGGCATGGGCGCCCACATCAAAGGCACCAACGGCAAGAGTCAAGGCGTCGTGCCATTTCTTAAGATCGCCAACGACACCGCCGTGGCCGTCAACCAGGGCGGGCGCCGCAAGGGCGCGGTCTGCGCCTACCTGGAAACCTGGCACATCGACGTCGAGGAATTCCTCGACCTGCGCAAAAACACCGGCGACGACCGGCGCCGCACCCACGACATGAACACCGCCAACTGGGTGCCCGACCTGTTCCTCCAGCGCGTCGAGGCCGACGCCGAGTGGACACTGTTCTCCCCCGACGAGGTCCCCGACCTGCACGACTGCTACGGCGCCGAGTTCGCTGCGCGCTACATGGCCTACGAGCGCGCCGCCGACGAAGGCCGTATCAAAGTCTGGCGGCGGGTGCGCGCCGTAGAGCTGTGGCGGCGCATGCTCACCCTGCTGTTCGAGACCGGCCACCCCTGGATCACGTTCAAAGACCCCTGCAACCTGCGCTCGCCGCAGCGCCACACCGGCGTGGTCCACTCCTCCAACCTGTGTACCGAGATCACGCTCAACACCAGCGCCGACGAGGTCGCCGTGTGCAACCTGGGCTCGGTCAACCTGGCCGCCCACATCGACGCCGACGGGCTGGACACCGCCAAGCTGCGCCGCACAGTGCGCACCGCCGTGCGCATGCTCGACAACGTGATCGACGTGAACTTCTACACCATCCCCGAGGCCGAGCGCGCCAACCTGCGCCACCGCCCCGTGGGGTTGGGCCTCATGGGCTACCAGGACGCGCTGTTCACGCTGCGCCGCCCCGTGACCTCGCCGGAGGCCGTGGCCTTCGCTGATGAGAGCACAGAGCTGCTCTCCTACCACGCCATCGAAGCCTCGGCCGACCTCGCCGCCGAGCGGGGCCGCTACGCGACGTTCGAGGGTTCGCTGTGGAGCCGCGGCGTGTTGCCCATCGACTCCCTGGGGCTGCTTGCCGACGCGCGCGGCAGCGGCGACGTCGACATCGACACCAGCGCCCGCCTCGACTGGGAGGGGCTACGCCAGAAGGTGCGCACCACCGGCATGCGCAACTCCAACGTCATGGCGATCGCGCCCACCGCCACCATCGCCAACATCACCGGCGTGAGCCAGTCGATCGAACCGATCTACCGCAACCTCTACGTCAAGTCGAACATGTCCGGCGACTTCACGGTGATCAACCCCTACCTCGCCCACGACCTCAAAGAACGCGGGCTGTGGGACGCCGACATGGTCGAACAGCTCAAGCGCCACGACGGCAGCCTCGGCGCGATCGAGCGGGTCCCCGCCGATGTGCGCGAGCTCTACGCCACCGCCTTCGAGATCGACCCCGCCTGGCTCGTCGACGCCGCCGCGCGGCGCCAGAAATGGCTCGACCAGGCCCAATCGCTGAACCTGTACATGGCCGCGCCCAGTGGCCGCAAGCTCGACGCGCTGTACCGCCGTGCCTGGCGTGCCGGCCTGAAAACCACCTACTACCTGCGTTCACAAAGCGCCACGCACGTAGAGAAGAGCACGCTCCGCGGCACCGACGGCCGGCTCAACGCCGTCTCGGCCACCCCGCCGGCCGTGCCCGCCGACCGTCCCGGCGCGCCCCCCGAGACCGGTCACGCGGCGACCGCCACCACTACCCCGGTCGAGGACGGGGCCAGGTGCGCCATCGACGACCCCGACTGTGAAGCCTGCCAGTAGGCCCCGCCCGGCCCGCGCACCTTCGTAACCGCCCACTCGACGAGACAAGGACCCGAGCCAGCGTGACCGAGACCGCCCGCCAGCACCCCGCCGCCAGTCCCGACACCACCGGACTGGGCGCGATCCAGCGCGACGCCGCCCGCGTCGACGTCGGCGACAAGGCCATGATCAACGCCCGCGCCGACGTGAATCAGCTCTTGCCGTTGAAGTACCGCTGGGCTTGGGAGAAGTACCTTGCCGGCTGTAACAACCACTGGATGCCCACCGAAGTCGCCATGCAGGCCGACATCGCGCTGTGGAAGTCTCCCGACGGCCTCACCGACGATGAGCGGCTCATGCTCAAACGCAACCTGGGGTTCTTCGCCACGGCCGAGTCGCTGGTGGCCAACAACATCGTGCTGGCCGTCTACCGCCACCTCACCAACCCCGAGTGCCGCCAGTACCTGCTGCGCCAAGCCTTCGAGGAAGCCGTCCACACCCACACGTTCCAGTACATCTGCGAGAGTCTGGGCCTTGACGAAGGCGAGCTGTTCAACATGTACCGGGAGATCCCCTCCATCACCGAGAAGGACACCTGGGCGCTGCGCTACACCCAAAATCTGGAGGACCCCGACTTCGTCACCGGCACGCCCGAGGCCGACCAGGCGTTCCTGCGCGACCTCATCGCCTTCTACGTGGTCTTTGAGGGCATGTGGTTCTACACCGGGTTCGCGCAGGTCCTGTCGCTGGGGCGGCGTAACAAGATGGTGGGTATCGCTGAGCAGTACCAGTACATCCTGCGCGACGAGTCCATCCACCTCAACTTCGGCATCGACGTCGTCAACCAGATCAAGATCGAGAACCCGCACCTGTGGAGCGAGGAGTTCCAGCGCGAGGTCCGCACCATGCTCACCGAGGCATGCGAGCTGGAGGTCGCCTACGGTCGCGAGACCATGCCGCGCGGCATCCTCGGGCTCAACGCTGAGCTGTGTGAGCAGTACATGCGCTTCATCACCGATCGCCGTGCCGAGCAGATCGGACTCGCCCCGATCTTCGGCGTCACCGACAACCCCTTCCCGTGGATGTCGGAGATGATGGACCTCAAGAAGGAGAAGAACTTCTTCGAGACACGCGTCATCGAGTACCGGACCGGCGGCGGCCTCGACTGGGACTGACCAGGGAAGACGGTGTGGTTCTCCCCTCGTCCGGAGGGGGAGAACCCCGGTTTTGGGAGAATTTTGGGAGGCGGCCGCGGCTGTCCTGACCGTTACGGCTCGCGCTTTGTGCGCTCGATCCGTGACTGGGCCTGTTCCAGTTCGGCGAAGACGTCCTCCTCGGCCTCCTCCGCCTGTTCGGCCTCGACCGCGCGGCGTCGTGCTGGTAGAGCCGCCGCTCCGAGGCCCGGATATCACGGGTGCGTCGGATTCGCGTGGCGAGGCCTACGGGTGGCTTCGCGACGGGGCCTGTGGTGGGCGCTT
Organism: Salinactinospora qingdaonensis; assembly: GCF_039539445.1. Taxonomy (NCBI): domain Bacteria; kingdom Bacillati; phylum Actinomycetota; class Actinomycetes; order Streptosporangiales; family Nocardiopsidaceae; genus Salinactinospora; species Salinactinospora qingdaonensis. The sequence goes on along the minus strand of NZ_BAABDD010000006.1, from coordinate 190,592 downwards.
GGGGGCGCCGCCGTGGGTCACAGTCGTGAAGCGGGCGACAGCGGGTGTCTCACCGCGCGGCGGACGGGGAGCCGTCCTCCCCCGGCTCTGGCTGCTCTGTCGGGGCCGGGTGCGGCTCCGGTAGCGAGCCGCAGGTGCGCAGGATCGCCGCTGCGACCTCCTCGGGCGCCTCGGCCATTGGCGTGTGACCGCAGTTGGGCAGGCTCACGTGACGGGCGTGGGGGATGCGCTCCAGTGCGCGGCGGGCGGCGCGCGCCGGCAAGACCCGGTCGCGCTCGCCCCAGCCGATCGTCACCGGGCACGGCACGTCGACAGCGGGAAATTCGTAGTCGAGCACTTCCGGGGCCAACCGTACGAACGCCGACCCCGCCTCCAGCGCGTCGGCGTCGAAACGCGGCGTGTCGCCGGAACCGTCGCTGGAACCGCCGCGCAGCACCCGTTTGGCCAGCGCCCGGGCGGGTTGGCTGTCGGCCACCGCCGCCCGCACGTGCGGCGGCACCCGCCCCGCTACGCCGGCGCCGCGCAGCAGCAGCCGCGGCGCGGCTCGCTCCAGGGGCGTACTGAACCCCACGGGGGAGAACACGGTGACCGAGGCTGTCGCGCCTCGTGCGCCCAGCTCCAGCGCGAGCGCGCCGCCCAGCGAGTTGCCGGCCACGTGAGGCCGTTCCAGCCCTAGGGAGGCGCACAGCGAGGTCACCACGTCCACGAGTGTGGGGATGTCGAGCCGAACCCCTGGGGCGGGGGTGCGGGAGCCCCCGAACCCGGGCAGGTCGACGTTGACGACGTCGTGGTGCTCGGCCAGCGCCCCCACCACCGGTCGCCATGCCTCTCTGCGGTGCCCTAGTCCATGCAGCAGCACCAGTGGGCTACCGCTTCCCCGGCGGTCGTAAGCGACGCTGTACGGTTTCATGCACCCCACATCTACCCCATATCTGTGTCAGAGGTGTTGAAGAGACACACTCGTGTCGCCCTTTAGCCCGTGAGCCGCCTCGGGAACAGAACCGCTTGCGCTGGGGCATCATCTGGGTGTGGTGCGGCGTTACCGTACGCGCCGTGCGAAGTCCTCGTAGTCGATGACGAAGCCGTCGCTGTCCACAGTCAGTTCAAACCTCCCGAAGGCCGGGTCGCGGTACTCGTAGCGGTCCATCCCGCCGCGGGGGACCAGTCGGGTGTAGCCCTGCCGCATCCGCCGCACGGTCAGGCTGGGAACGTCGATCCAGGCGACCCCCACCTCGTGGCGCTGGCCCGGGTCCAGCCCCAGCCGCCGGATCGGCAGCGTGTTCGTCAGCGGTGTCGCCGCCACATCCACGTCGATGCACCCGTCCAAAGCGGGCTCTCGTTTGCCGTCAACGGTCCAGTAGCGTCCCTTGTTGACGAGTTCGATGGCGTGCGCGCCGCGCGCGGAGACAGTCTCCACCCGCGCCTGCCGGGTCTTCCACGCCAGATCGGTGACGACGGTGAAGCGGCTGGAGTAGCGTTCCTGGCGGTCGGCCACGACTTCGCTGCCCTCCAGCCGGAAGCCCGCCGTCTCGGCGATCAGCGCTCCCAGCCCCAGCCCCTCGGAGACGTCGAGCCGCGTCCATGCTGCGGTGTGGTCGTGCGTGGCGGACATGCTGCCCGTTTTACCCGTCAATGCGGCACTCGCGCCATAGCGGAACGCGCGCTGTGTGCCGGTCCGACGACCCCGCGTGCCCGCGATAGCAGGGGTGGCGTAACGGTAGTCAGCGTTCTCACCTGCGTGCTCGCGCGCTTACCCGTTGTCGGTTCCCGGCGCGCACGCGCGTCCGGGGCGGGGGAGAGCGTCAAAAAAGATGCCAATCCGTGCTGATGACGCCTCCCTCGGCTGGCCTCCGAGAGCCGTTTCCCGCGCCGTCTTCGCTTTCGGTAGGGATGGATCGTACCGCCGATCCGTCCGTAACGTCGGCGTGCGTCGTTCCGCCATCATTTTCCGCCCGAAGCCGCATCTGACCTTTTTGTGGTTCTCCTAGTGGATTGCGGGAGAAAGGCGCGAAGCTTTGGTGGATTAAATTATCTTATTCCGGTCATGATTTGCATGATCGCCTTTTGTTGGTTTTGTCCGATGCTGCTGGCGTGGGGTATGGGTTTTTCGGGTGGGATGTTCTTTTTGCTGTTCAGGGCTGTCGTCGGGGTGCCGTGTTTTGGTTCCTCCTGGTTGTTTTTCATCACTTGCTGTTTCTGTAATGTTGTGCCTGGGGGGTTGAATGGTCGGCGTGGCGTATCCACTGGAACGCCCAGCAGAAAACGCCCCGGTTTCCAATGCCTGAAGGAGTCCAGCGGCGAAATGGAGGGCGTGTGGTCCCACAACTCCCGGCCGGTGTTCGCAGTCTTCGCGCGCCATCGTCCCGGGAGCCCAAGGAACCCTCCTCGGTGACTCCTCCCAGCAGGACACCGAACCGCACAGCGTTCCCACCGACCTACCCCGGGGGTGTGGCCATGGTCGCGGCCACCTCAGCAGCGGCGCCGGCCCTAGCCGCGTCGCGGTCAGCGCACCACTCCCGGGGGGCGAATCAGCAGACACCGATCACCACGGCTTCCAACAACGAAAGCCGCATGAGCGAACAGGGGGAAAGACATGGGACGACCAGCGATTGTGCTGCTCAGCGGCGGACTCGACTCCACCACCGCCCTCGCGCTGGCCAAGGAGCAGGGGTTCACGCCCTACGCGCTCAGCTTCGACTACGGCCAACGCAACGCCGTCGAACTCACGGCCGCCCGGCGCGTCGCCCGCGAACTGGCGGTTGAGAACCACATCACAAGCACCATTGACCTGCGCGTCTTCGGCGGCTCCGCGCTGACCGACGATATCGAGGTCCCCAAGGGCGCCAGCCTGGACGAGGGCGGCGGCAACGAGTTCTCGGTGGACTACGTGCCCGCCCGCAACACGATCTTTCTATCCTTTGCCCTCGCCTACGCCGAGGTCACTGGCGCGACCGACATCTTCACCGGCGTTAACGCCGGTGACTACAGCGGCTCTCCCGATCACCGCCCCGAGTACCTGGACGCCTACGAGGCGATGGCCAACCTCGGAACCAAGACCGGAGTCAGCGGCGGTCGCCGAATCCGGCTGCACTCCCCGCTGATCCACATGTCCGACGCCGACATCATCCGCACCGGTATGCGGCTAGACATCGACTATGCCCTGACCATCAGTTGCTACGACCCCGATCCCGAGGGGCGCGCCTGCGGCGCCTGTGGCGCCTGCCGGCCGCGGCTCAAGGGATTCGCCGACGTCGGTGTCGCCGACCCAGCCCCCTACGTGGCCGAGACTCCCTAAGTCCGGCCGATCCCGCCGGCACGCCGCCGGCGCGGAGGCCTCACCCCCTCGGCTGGCCCGCGTGGACCTGCTCCAACATCTGTACGGCTGTCGCGGCTCCCTCTTCGGCGCGCACCCGCGCCCCAAGGTCGGCCGCCCGCCGGGCCATGTCCGAATCGGTGACGGCGCGGCCGATCGCCGCGGCGAGCCCTTCGGTGGTGAGCTGATGCTGCGGCTGCGGCGCGGGGGCAACCCCCACCGCGTGCGCACGCCGTGCCCAAAACGGCTGGTCAGCGGCGAACGGACACACCACCTGAGGGCGGCCCGCAGCGAGCGCCGCCGCGGTGGTGCCGGCGCCGCCGTGGTGGACGATCGCCGAACAGCGCGGGAACAGCCAATCGTGCGGCGCCTGTTCGAGCAGCAGTACGTCGTCGTCCAAGTCGTCAGGGGCGACCCCGCCCCATCCGGCCACCAGCACCGCGCGCTTGCCCGCCCGCCGCGCGGCCTCCACCACGGCGCGCCCCGTGCGCTGCGGATCACCGCCGGCCATGCTGCCGAAACCGATATAGACCGGTGGCGGGCCGGCGGCCAGAAAGTCGCTGAGCCGCTGTGGCGGGCGCCACTCGGTGGCGCTGAGGAACCAGTACCCCGTGATGTGCACGTGCTCGGGCCAGTCCAACGGCAGCGGCAGCAGGTGCCGGCTGAACGCCTGCAACACCGTCGCCGGGTCACCGTCGGAACGGCGCAGGAAATCGTGCCGGCCGCGGCGGCGCCCCAGCCCCAGGGTTGTGCGGCGCCACTTGTCGATGACACCGGCCATGGACAGATGCAGTAGCCGCACGGGCAGGTAGGTGGCCCGATTCAACGCCGAGGGCACCCACCCCAGCGGCAGCACCGGGCAGGGAAAAGCTCGGGTCGGCACCCACGTGGGCTGGAGCACGGCGGGCACGGCGGGCACCCCCAGCCACTCCGCCACATGCTGGGCCGGCATGGTGGGGGAGTGGACGATCACGTCGGCGCCAGACGACTCGGCCACCCGCACCATGTCGGCCAGTACCCGGTCGATAAGTGGCCTGATCCGTACCAGGATGCGCGGCACCGCGAGCTTGCCGCGGACCCCCCGGAACCCGTTTTCGACCATGGCGCGGATATCGGGCTCCGCTAACAGGTGGTTCGGCCCGTCGTCGAGGGCGGTGAAGTCGAGCCCGTAGTCGGCCGCGAGATCCGCCGATCGGGCCGGCGCGCCGAGTACAACGCTGTGCCCGGCGGTATCCAAGGCACGGGCCAGCGCGGCGAAGGGCTGTACGTCGCCCCGCGTGCCATGGGTAAGGATGAGGACGCGCATAGTCGCTCCTGGGTATCCCCGCAGTTGGCGCCGGTGGGAGCGGGCCGACCACAGCGGAGAGATTAACGAGGCCGGAAAAGCGTATCCGTTGAGATCATCGTAAGCTCCCCCCGACCGGCAACTATGCCATGGTGCACCGGGCGCGGTGACCCCCGCCGGCGTCCCCGCCGGCTCTTACCGGCACACGCGCGCGACCGCCGGGAACGCCAAACCCCTGTCCACCGGTTGTGAACACGCACTGGAGAACGATGTCACCGGCACGGTAGCCTCGTCGCCCCATCCTCGGTCAACGGCTCCCGCCTCCCCAGCGGCGCCCCCACCGGCCAACGGGAGCGAGCGACCCCTCCGGCGGCGTCGAGGACGACCCCGCGGCCACCACAGCCGGGATCACCTGCGCGCGGATGGTCCCCACCCCCGAACCGCCGATTCGGAACTCGGCGCCGGTCGACAGCACAATGGTGCGTGGCACCTGCCCAATGCCCTTGGATTTGAGAAGGCGGATCAGGATCGTGACGACGTCCATTCATCAGCGGATCGCCGAGGAACTCGGTGTGCGGGAGCGGCAGGTGGAGGCCGCCGTCGGACTGCTCGACGACGGGGCCACCGTGCCGTTCGTCGCCCGCTACCGCAAGGAAGCCACCGGAGCCCTCGACGACACCCAACTGCGCACCCTTGAGGACCGGCTGCGTTACCTGCGCGAGTTGGAGGAGCGGCGCGCCACGATCATCGAGTCGATCCGCTCCCAAGGCAAACTCGACGACGAGCTGCACGCCCAGATCATGGCGGCCGACTCCAAGGCGCGCCTGGAGGACATCTACCTCCCCTACAAGCCCAAGCGCCGCACCAAGGCCCAGATCGCACGCGAAGCGGGCTTGGAACCGCTCGCCGACGGGCTGCTCGCCGACCCCTCCCGCGACCCGCACCACGAAGCCGAAACCTTCGTCGACCCCGACAACGGGGTGGCCGACGCCGCCGCCGCGCTCACCGGCGCCCGCGCCATCCTGGTGGAGCGCTTCGCTGAGGACGCCGACCTCATCGGCGGCCTGCGCGAACGGATGTGGGAGCAGGGCCGACTCGTCTCGCGAGTGCGCGACGACAAGGAGGAGGCCGGCGCCAAGTTCTCCGACTACTTCGACTTCAGCGAGGCGCTGACCCAACTCCCCTCCCACCGGGTGCTCGCGCTGTTCCGCGGCGAGAAGGAGGAGATCCTCGACCTCACCTTGGACCCCGAGCCCGAGGCCGCCGAGCAGGCCACCGGCCCCAGCGACTACGAGCAGCGCATCGCGCGCCACTTCGACATCGCCGATCGGGGACGCCCCGCCGACTCCTGGCTACTGGAGACCGTGCGCTGGGCGTGGCGTACCCGCATCTTCGTCCACCTCGACATCGACCTGCGGATGCGCCTATGGCAGGCTGCCGAGGACGAGGCCGTGGGCGTCTTCGCCGCCAACCTGCGCGACCTGCTGCTGGCCGCGCCCGCCGGCACCCGCGCCACTATGGGGCTCGACCCCGGCTACCGCACCGGCGTCAAGGTCGCCGTGGTCGACCCCACTGGCAAGGTGGTGGCCACCGAGACCATTTACCCGCACAAGCCGCAGGCGCGGTGGGACGAAGCCATCGCCACCCTCGAACAGCTTGCCCGCGCCCATGGGGTCGAACTCGTCGCCATCGGCAACGGCACCGCCTCGCGCGAGACTGACAAACTCGCCGGTGACCTCATCAAACGTCACCCCGACCTCAAGCTCACCAAGATCACGGTGTCGGAGGCCGGCGCCTCGGTGTACTCGGCGTCGTCGTATGCCTCCCAGGAACTGCCGGAGCTGGACGTGTCGCTACGCGGCGCCGTGTCGATCGCGCGCCGGCTCCAGGACCCGCTGGCCGAACTGGTCAAGATCGACCCAAAGTCGATCGGCGTCGGCCAGTACCAGCACGACCTCTCCGAGGTGAAGCTGTCGCGCTCCCTCGACGCGGTCGTGGAAGACTGCGTCAACGGCGTGGGAGTCGACGTCAACACCGCCTCAGCTCCGCTGTTGACCCGCGTGTCCGGCATCAGCTCGGGGCTGGCCACCAACATCGTGCTCCACCGCGACAGCAACGGCCCCTTCCGCTCCCGCACCGCCCTGAAGGATGTCGCGCGGCTAGGCCCCAAGGCGTTCGAGCAGTGCGCCGGCTTCCTGCGCATCCCCGGCGGCGACGACCCCCTTGACGCCTCCAGCGTGCACCCCGAGGCCTACCCCGTCGTGCGACGCATCCTCAACGCCACCGACACCAGCATCACCGGCCTGATCGGCAACGAGACGCGGCTGCGCCAGCTCAAGCCGGAGGACTTCGTCGACGACAACTTCGGGCTACCCACCATCACCGACATCCTCAAGGAGCTGGAGAAGCCCGGCCGCGATCCGCGTCCGGCGTTCAAGACCGCCGCGTTCAAGGACGGCGTGAACGAACTCGCCGACCTGCGGCGCGGCATGGTGCTGGAGGGAGTGGTCACCAACGTCGCGGCCTTCGGGGCCTTCGTCGACGTCGGGGTGCACCAGGACGGTCTTGTCCACGTCTCGGCGATGTCGAAGAGCTTCGTCAAGGACCCGCGCGACGTCGCCAAGCCCGGCGACATCGTCCGCGTCAAGGTCCTCGACGTCGACATCCCGCGCAAGCGCATCTCGCTCACGCTGCGTCTAGACGACGACACCGAGCAGGCCGCGGCCACCTCCCAAGACGGCCGTGGCCGCGACCAGAGTGCCGAGGGCGGCAAAGGCGGCCCCAAGGGCGGCAAGCGCACCAACAGCAAGCGGGGCGGGCAGCGCCACGGGGGCCGCGACGAGCAGCCACAGGGCGCGCTCGCCGACGCGCTGCGCCGCGCGGGCCTGGACAAGGGGCTGTAGCCGGCAGGGGTCACCGCGGGCTCTCCGCAGCCGCACCCTACGCCGCCCCCAGGCCCCGCGTACGCGGGGCCTGGGCCTGACCTGTACACGATCGTCCGGGACCTGCCGGCCCGCTTTCCGCACCGGGGGCGGTTGTGGGGGAGGGTCAGGTCGCGGCGCTCTCCGGGGAGGAGTCGGTGGCCGCGTCGCCGTTGTCCTTGCCTTCGGTCTTGCTCTTGGTGCGTTGGGTAGTGCGCGGGGAGCGGCGCACCTTCCGGGACGCCGGCTGCGTCCCCTCGCTCTCCGCAGCGGAGAAGGAGGTGTCGGCGTCATCGGAGTCTTCGATGCCGAGCCACTCGGTGGCGACCCTGCCGGGCTGCGGCGCCGATCCGGCCCGCACGCTGAGGGCCTCCTCCTCAGTGTCGAGGAGCTTCTGTACCGTCTTGGGGATGGCCGGCAGCCGGCGGTCGTTGCGGAAGTTCGCCCCCAGCACCTCCAGGGCGTGCTCGCACACGACCTGTCGCGCCTGCGCGGACTTCACGCCGCTGAGCTGCTCCAGCTCCGGCAGTCGGCACTCGCCCAGGAGCCGGATGAGCTGCCGGAGGCGTTCGCGCGTCCGACGCTCGGTGATGGTCATCGACAGCATCTCGGCTTCAGCGAGGGGAGACGATCCCATGGTGCTGTCCGTGGTGCTGGGGGTGTCGCGCTCGGCGATCAAGAGGCCGGTGAGTTGGCGCACCGATTCGCGGGCCGTGGCGCGGTTCTCCCGGCGGTGAAGCTGCCGGCCCTGGAACCAGGTGACGGTGGCGCTGCTCACCAGACTGATGGCACCGCCCACCAGGACGAAGAGGAACTCGTTCATCATTTGCCCTTCGAAAGGGGACGGAGGTCACGGCACGACCGTGCACACGATCTTGGCCGTGTGACTGGCGAGCATTCGCGAAGAATGCGTGAATTGTCAAGACGAAGATGCCAAACCGGTAACATACGGCAGGCACGCGAAGGCGCTGAGCAGCCGCGCCGCAGGGGGTGTGCGGCGCGACCGCGTTTCCTCACGCTGACCAGTGAGGTTTGACTCCGGCCACGGGCCGTGGTGGCATCAAAGCATGCTGATCTCAGGCCAGGATGCGCACGAGGACGCTACTGAGGATGCTGTCGTCAAGCTGTTCGGTGATCCGCTGCGGGCACGGATCGTGCGGTTGCTGGCCACCGAGCAGATGTGCACGTGCCATCTGATCGAGGAGACGGGGGCGCGCCAGCCCACCATCAGCCACCACCTCAAGATCCTGCGCCAGGCGGGCTTCGTCGACACCGAACCGCAGGGGCGCTTCACCTACTACCGGCTGCGCCCCGAGGCGCTGGCCACCGTCGCCGACGGGCTGGCCGCGCTCGCCGAGCGCGCCCGTTCTGTCGACGACCGCCGCCGCCCCTGCTGACCCCGTGAGCAAGGCCCCTCACCCTTGCTCACCCCTTTCCGCCGGCTCGGGGCGCCGTCTCGCCTAGCGCCTCGGCCGAGGTCGGCACCGGCCGCCGTATCGCGCCGTTGACCTGCCGTTACTCTCCTGCCTGATGTAGCCACTCCGTGGTGTGTCGCTGTATGCCCCGATCACTGTTGCGAATGACTTGCAGTAAGGTCGCCCTGTAGCCATCCGCGCTGACCTATGACACGGGGGAACACGATGGGCGCTACTGCGCATGGGGCGCTGGACCGGGAACTGGCCGAGGCATGGCTGCGCCGCTGGGAGAAGCAGCAGGAGCACTATCTCGCCGACCGTGAAGAGCGGTTCACCGTCATCGCCGACGTCGTCGAATACGTCGCCCAAGGGCTGCCCGACCCGGTCGTCGTGGATCTGGGGTGCGGCCCCGGCTCGCTGGCCGCACGGCTGCTGGAGCGTATCCCCAAGGCACAGGTGGTCGGCGTCGACACCGACCCCTTCCTGCTCGCCCTCGCCCGAGCCACGGCCCCCGACCGACTCCGCCTGGTCGACACCCGCCTCGGCGAGCCGGGCTGGCTCGATCGGCTCGCCCTGCCGGGAGAGATCGACGCGGCTGTGTCCACGACGGCGCTGCACTGGGTCCCCGAAGAACAGCTCGCCCGCACCTACCGCGACCTCGCCGCGGCCCTGCGCCCCGGCGGGGTCCTCGTCAACGGCGACCACCTCGAACAGGAACGCCCCGAGTTGGCCCGGATCGCCAAGGCAGTGCACGCCACGCAACTGGAGCGCTCCGGCGTGCTCGACCACGAGGACTGGCGCACCTGGTGGGACGCGGCCGAACAGGTCCCCGAGTTCGCCGAGCTGCTGGCCGAGCGGCGCCGCCGTGGCGCCACCGGAGGGTGGGGCAACGGGTTCACCCTCACCCGCCACACCGAACTGCTGCACGCCGCCGGCTTCACCGAGGTGGCGCCGGTGTGGCAACACGGCGACAACTACGTTCTCGTCGCCGTGCGCTGACCTCTATGGCAGGGGCGGGAACGGAAGGCCGGACGCGGCCCCGTGCCGCCCCGGCACTCAGCGAGGGGCGGGCAGTTCGATGGACTTTTGACGGCAGAAAACGTTGTTGGGCTCCCAGCATGCCTTGGCCTGTCGCAGCCGCTCGTAGTCGACACCGCGGAGGGATGTGCGGGCGGGGCCGCTGTCCCCCGCGCGGGGATCAGAAAAGGCGGTCTCAGGGCTGGTACTCGGTGGCCACGGGACGGCTCGGCTGTCCCACGGAGATCGATTCGGCGGTCCAGGCGATGGTGCGCGCGGCAGAGCCGAAGACGGCCCCGTGCAGTGGGCGCGCCGCCCACCAGTAGAGCTGCCCGCCCAGACCGCGTGGGTGGAACAGGGCGCGCTGTCGGTAGCTGGTGTGGCCGTCGCCGTCGCGTTCCACGTGCAGCTCCAGCCACGCCAGCCCGGGCAGCCGCATCTCCCCCCGCAGCCGCAGCAACCGTCCCGGCTCGACCGTCTCCACCCGCCACTGCTCCAGCGGGTCACCCGCGCTGAGGTGAACCGGGTCGCGCCGGCCGTGCCGCCTGCCGCGCTCCTCGACCCGACGCGATGTCCACCCACGCGCCGACCACGCCAGCGGCCAGGTGTACCAGCCGCGCTCTCCGCCGATGCCCTCGATGATGCGCCACAGTGTCTCCGGTGGCGTGTCAACCCGGCGTGCCCGCTCGTCCACGTAGAGCGCGCCGCCGGTCCAGGCCGGGTCGGTGGGCAGTCGGGCCGCCGGGGAGCGTGGCCACCCCGCCGGCGCCTCGCCGCCACCCAGGTTGTCCCTGCCATGGCCCAGTGCCAGCCGTACTGCGTCGTCGAAGCCCAGGCGCTGCCCGTCTGCGAGCGCGTCGGGGCTCGGCTCGGCCTTCTCGGCGCCATGGCGTGCGCGGTGGCGCAGTGACCGCAGCAGCGACCGAGCGAGCGCAACAGGCAGGGGAGTGACGAGGGCTACCCACAGAGCGGACAGGGTGAGCAGCCACAGCGGGACGGGCAGTACCACCCGCTCGGCCAGGCCCGCCAGCCGCGCGAACCGCACGGCCATCTCCGCATAGCTCAACCGCGCCGGGCCGCCGATGTCGGAGGCGCGGTTGTCCTCGGGCGGTAGGTGCGCCGCTCGCAGCAGCGTTTCCAGCACGTCGCCGACGGCGATCGGCTGCACGTGGCCGGTCATCCACCGGGGGGCCACCAGCGCCGGTTGGCGCTCGGCGAGATAGCGCAGCATCTCGAAGGACACCGAGCCGCAGCCCAGGATCACGTCGGCCCGCAGCACGGTACTGGGCACTGGTGAGGCCAGGAACGTGGCACCGGCATCGCGGGGGTGGCGCGCGAGCTTCGACCGGCCGAACCGCCGGGAGGCGAGGTCGTCTACGTGGACGATGCGGGCGACGCGCCGATCCTGCGCCGCCTCGCACAGCCGGTGCGCGCGATCTCGGTCCAGGCGAGCGTGGGCGCGGCCCTCACCTGGGGCGGGCACGAGGTGGTAAACCACCTCCATGTCGTCGAGCGCGGTCAGCAGTGAGGCGTGGTCGTCAAGGTCGGCGTGGACCACCTCGACCTCGCCGCGCCATGGCTGGCCGCTCAGTTTTTCGGGTGAGCGCGTGAGGCACCGAACCTGGTGTCCTTCCCGCAGCAGTTCTGGCACCAGCCGTATGCCGAGGTAGCCAGTGGCACCGATGACGAGAACACGCATCGCGACTACTCGGAAAGGCCGATGGTGGATACGCGCCGCGGCTGCGGCTCGGCCTCGCCGTCGGGGGGCCGCGGTAGCCCGTGCCGCTGCCGCCAGAAGGGGTTGTCGTGCGGCAGGCCGCCGCTGACCCGGCCATACATCCCGAAGGTCATCACCATGAGTCCCACTGCGAAGCTGAAGATGACGTTGGGAATGCGGAACGCGAGCAGGTTGTAGTCGGTCTCCATGACAGCCAGGTTGACGAGGCCGCTGGCCACGAACGCGATGCCGACGGTTATGTTGAGCGTTGAGGCGAACGTGCCGCCGATGATCGCCCCACCCACCAGCAACGAGCCCACCGTTACAGAGATCAGGCTTAGGGCGCCGTTGGTGGACAGGCCGGCGATCACCTGTCCCTCGGTGTCGAAGAGCGGTAGCCGGATCAGCAGACCCAGCACCCCGAAGGCGATGAGTAGGAGCCCGGTCACCCCAGCCCCCACGCGGTAGACGACGCTCAGCCGGTGTTCGGCCGGGCGCCTCTCGTCGAGTTTCATCCTGGATTCCCCCCTTGGAGCGCGTACTCTCACGGTCGCCCCGGTCACCAGGGGAGAGCAAGTCGCATCGGTTACGCATCGATTTTTCGGGATAACCGGCCCCCGATGCGGGGCGGGCCGGGCGCGAGCACGGTGCGTCGCCCCCGGCCCGCAAACGCCCCTGCCGCCCGTTGCCGACCCAGGTGGGACACGCGGCGCTGCTGGAGGACAGGCCAGGGGTGCGACTTTTGCCCGTGATCGTCCGGTGCGTATCTTCGATTGCGGCGCGGAACAGACCGCGCTTGGCCGGTGATACGGAGGGAATACATGTCGGGATCGTGGCTGGATCTACCTGATCACCACGCCTGGCTGGCCGCGGAAGAGGCGCGGTTGACCGGGTTCGCCGCCGCGTCCGCCCTAAACGGCGGGGGCTTCGCCTGGCTGAACTCCAGCGGGCGGCCCGATCCGGGGCGCCCGGTGATGACATGGATCACCGCGAGAATGACACACGTCTACGCCATGGCCCACCTGCGGGGCGAACCGGGCGCGGGAACCCTTGCCGACTGCGGCCTGGCGGCCCTGCGGGGACCGCTGCGCGACAGTGTCCATGGCGGATGGTTCCCCGGCATGACGGTGCAGGAGTCCTCGCCCGAGCCGATCGACACGACCAAGGCGGCCTATGAGCACGCTTTCGTGCTCATCGCGGCCAGCAGCGCCACCGCCGCCGAGCGCCCCGGAGCCGTCGACCTGCTCGCCGACGCCCTAGGCGTGGTCGAGGACCGGTTCTGGGATGACACGGCCGGGATGTGCCGGGAGAGCTGGGACCGTTCCTGGAGCCAGAGCGAGCCCTACCGCGGGGCCAACAGCAACATGCACATGATCGAGGCATTCCTCGCCGCTGGGGACGCCACCGGCGACCCGGTGTGGCACCGGCGGGCCCTGCGGATCGCCGAACGCATCGTCCACCAGGTGGCTGCCGGCCACGACTGGCGCCTTGTCGAGCACTTTACCCCCGATTGGGAACCCGACCTCGACTACAACATCGATGACAAGCACCACCAGTTCCGCCCTTACGGCACCACGGTCGGCCATTGGCTGGAGTGGTCGCGGTTGCTGCTGCACCTTGACGCCACGCTGGCGGCAGGACCGGAAGGCGCGCTGGGCACCGTACCGGAGTGGCTGCTCACCGACGCCGTGGCCCTCTTCGATGCGGCGGTCGAACGCGGCTGGGGAGTCGATGGCGCCGACGGGTTCGTCTACACCCTCGATTGGCAGGATCAACCGGTGGTGCGTGAGCGCATGCACTGGGTGATCGCAGAAGCGATCCTGGCCGCGGCGGCGCTGTGCAAACGCACCGGAGAGTCCAGGTTCGAGCACTGGTACCGGGCGTGGTGGGACTACGCAGCCCACTACCACATCGACCGCGTCGAGGGCAGTTGGCACCACGAACTCGACTCCGCCAACCGACCCAGCCAGACCGTGTGGCCGGGAAAGCCCGATATCTACCACGCCTACCAGGCCACGGTCCTGCCCCGTCTCCCGCTGGCACCCAGTCCCGGCGCTGCGCTGCGCCGCATTCTTGAAGACGAGCGCGCCTGACCGTGCGGCTATGGGGGCGGCAGATCGTTGTGAAGCTATCGATCCCCGCCCCCGGCTGTGGCTGTTCTGGTGGGGACGGGCCGAGCGGCTCTCCCGGCGCCGTCGCGCATCTGGCGCGCCGGCGCCGTCCCGCTAGCTGGGCACCACTATGAAGAGGAGGAGCAAGGCGCCGCGGTGGCTTAGGCCCCGTAGAGAACCTCGCGGGCCTGTGCAACGGCGGACTCGGCCGACTCGTGGGCCGTCATCACGTCCGTCATCTCGCTCCCCTCGCCCGAGAGGGTGTCGACCAGCTCGCGCGAGGCTTCAGCCAGCCCGTATACCGCCTCGGAGAGCTCACCGCCGTCGATCTCGCGCAGGTTGCCGTCATCGGTGCGGAGGTTCACCGTCCAGGAGCTGATCTCTTCGCGTTCGGGCCACTCCTCGGCTGTCAGGTAGGTTTCGTTGATGCGCTCCACTTCGTCTATAGCCTCGGCATCGACCAGCGCCTCCTCGACCGCGCTCGTCTGCTCTGCCACGTACTCTTCAACCAGGTTGTAAGATTCCTGGTCCATCGGCTCGGCGGGTGTGCCGCAGCCGGTCAGCGCGATACCTGCCGCGATTACGGCCACAGCGCGCCACGGGAATTGACTCGTTATAAAACGCCCCATATGTCATATTTTCCGGGTAAACCTGGGAGTCAACCACTCGAAAGGTGAACGCCTGCTGAACGGATCATGGGACAACGCTGTGAGGCGGTCTTCGGCGTATCACGGTTACCGTGGGGCCGCTTCCCAGGAGGGGCGCTGTAATAGGGGTTCTCGGCCCCGCTCCCTTGTGATCGAGCAGCGTCGTAGTCGTGCCCCGTTTTCCAGTGCGGACTTGTGCTGCCGGCCTCGGTGCGGCCGGTGCCCTTCTCACACGGTTACCCTCGACCGCCGAGACCGTCACGGATCGCTCGGGCGGTGGGCCGCGCTTGCAGGTAACTCTCGGCCCGGTGGGCACGCACCCGGGAGTTGCGCACGATGTCGTCACGCAGCCGGGGCACGTGCGGGTGGGTTCGCGGCGGGTCGTAGAGTGTGGCCAGCTCCTTGACCAAGGCTACGGCGTCCTCCCGGGCGGCCACGTTCACCCACCGCGTCACCGAGCCCGGCCAGCGCTCCCCGTCCAGCGGGGGCCACATCCGCCGCATCAACCCCGGCACCCCCAACGGAGATCCCAGGGTGACGAGGGTGTCGACCTGCCATTCGGGATGGCGTCGCAGCGCGTCGTAGGCGACGACGCTTCCCAGCGAGTGGCCCACCACGACGCGGGTGTCGGCCCCCACCACGGCTTCGACCTCTGCGTGCACGCTCTCGCGTAGCGGGAGATCGGCCAGGTACAGCCGCACCTGGTGTAGCAGTCGCAGGACGAACGTGAACCCGGTCTCGCCCAGCGAGGGGTGACGGGCGAGCTGTTCCAGCATCCACTGCACATTCCTGGGGGCGTAGCCGCGCCGCACCACTCCTTTGGGAGAGGAGCGGCTGTGCGACATGGGAGCTGCGGCCAGCGGCTGGGCCAGGTCCAGCAGCAGCTCTACCTCGAACTCGTCAAGATCTTCCACTGTGGTGGGGGCGGGTAGTCCTTTGCGTTCGGTGAGGAACAGGTGTCCGTAACCGACACAACTGAAATCTAGCTGAGTCGAATGGCCGATTTCTAGTAGACCTTTATCGATCGCCCGGTTCCATGTGCGGGTAAGGCCCTCGGGAGTATAGTTTTCGCACCCGATACCGTGGATTCCCACGACGGCCGGCATCCCTGGAACCTCCGCTTGGATATCGCCATTTATAGCTTATCTCAAGCATCGCGAATCCACTGGTCAAACCATCGAAGTATGGTAATGACGCGAGTGGCTGGTGCGCGGATTTCTGGGATAGATGGGTGATTTATATTTAGTTTTTTTCTTGAGGTTGTGTTGTATTTATTTTTGTTTTTATTGTACA
Source organism: Salinactinospora qingdaonensis (assembly GCF_039539445.1). Classification (NCBI taxonomy): domain Bacteria; kingdom Bacillati; phylum Actinomycetota; class Actinomycetes; order Streptosporangiales; family Nocardiopsidaceae; genus Salinactinospora; species Salinactinospora qingdaonensis. The sequence continues at coordinate 174,873 of NZ_BAABDD010000006.1, read as the reverse complement.
ATGAAAAAGAATGTACTGACATTTCGTTTTGCTGTTACCGCTCTCTTTGATCGGGGCATAGCGCCACGATGGGCACACCGTGGTCGCGGTCGGCGCCCACGCGGGCGTAATCAGCGGGCGTGGTACCGGCGTCCTGACCGACTATCCGCATGAGCGAGGCGGCGGTCCGGGGATACCGCCGGGCGTAGTCGGCGAGCCGCCGCCCGGACTCCGCCGCGGGGAGGGGCCGGGCCGTGCCCGTATAGTGGCGCCACCCCACCTGGAAGCGCACGCGCGGCTCCCGGAGGATGTTGCGGAACCACTGCGAACGGCTGCCATACCCCGAGGCGACCAGGTACCCGCCGGACTCCTCGTGCCGGCCGACGATCTCCAGGACGGCCTGCCGAGGCTGCCCGCTCGTGCGGCCGATGTGGGTCAGCAGCACGAACCTGCCATCGAGTAGCCCGCCCAGTCCCAGCCGGTAGATCCAGATCGGCATCCGAAACAGGGCGCGCTTCACTCCGGTGTGCGGCGGTCGCGAGAATCCCATGGTCATTCCCTTTCGAAGAGCAGGTGCGCGAGTAGCAGTTTGATCAGCAGCACGGGGACGAACCACGACAGCGCCGGGGGCGGTTCGACAGTAGCCGCGGCCACGGTCAGGGCGAGTGTGGTCACCGCAAAGGCGGTCGGGCGCCGCAGGTGGAGGGGAGTCGCCAGCACCACCGCGGTCCCGGCCACCGTCAGCCCATAGGCCACCGCTGCCCACAGCCAGGTCACCCCCGGGGCCACCAGAGCCAGCAGGAACGGCTGGATATGGCAGACGACGAACACGAAGTGGTGCCCGGTCGTGCGTCCGGGGCGGTGCCACCAGCGTTTCCCGGTGGCGGTGGCGGTGGCGTTGGCGACCGCGCCTCCGTAGAGGTCGAAGGCCACCACAGCGATTACGAGCAGGGCCAATGCCGGCATTTCCGCCAGCGTCGCCAGGACGAGGGCGAGCGCGGTTCCGGCGAGGGCGCCGGCGTAACATACGAACCGCTCGCCGCGGCTCGCGCCCGGACCGATCACCCGGTCGTCGAACCAGCGAGACGCCGATCGTGCGGGCAACGCACTCACCTCCCCGCCTGGGACTCATCGCGGCAGCGCAGCCCGTTAAGGCACACGTCGAGGATCGGGTCGGCCATCTCCTCGACCGGCAGCCGTGGGTCCAGCAGCCACTGGAGCAGACATCCTTCGATCGCGCCTACGATCACGGTGGCGTGGCGCTCTCCCAGTCCAGGTCGGGCGCTGCCCTCGGCCCCGGCTTGGGCGAGCAGTTCGGTGAGTACCGTGCGGTACTGCGCGTAGAGACCGGCCATGTCCAGCGGGAGGTCGCCCTCGCGCCCCGCCGACCACAGATCGAGCAGGATACGGGCGAGGTCTGGCTCTTCCGACAAGGCGCGCAGGACGGCGTGGACTAGGGCCGAGATCCGCTCCAGCGGGGGATCGCCGCCCCTACGCGCTTGGTCGAGCACGTGCTGCGACCGTGCTGCGAACGCCTCGAAGGCGGCGTTGAGCAGGGCGTCTCGGCTGTCGAAGTAGAGATAGACGCTGCCTTTGCCGATCCCGGCCTCGTTGGCCACGTCGTCGATGCGACTCGCGGTGAAGCCCTTGCGTGCGAACACCCGCACGGCGGCGTCGAGGATCTCCTCGCGTCGCGCCTGGCGGTCGATTCGTTTCGGTGTCATCGAACACCCCCTATTATGACTGACTGGTCAGTCATAATAGGGGGAGATGGCGCCCTCCACAAGCGGCGTGGCCGCCCACAGCCACCCCACAGAAGCGCCCACTCAAAACTCCTGGCCGGTGTCGCCGCTGCTGGCGGAGTGGAGGCCGCGGACGCGGCGCAGGTGCAGCCGCCGTGACAGGCGAATGACGGGGCGGATCAGCAGTTCGATACTGCCCAGCAGGAAGAACAGGGTGCCCCACTCGGTCAGCTCCGGGAAGAAGAACAGGATGCTACCGGCGATGAACCACACCGCGATGAAGATGTCGTTGCCGATGCTGAGCACTTCATAGCGTTGACGGAGGATAAGCTCCTCACGGCCGATACGCAGCCTCACGCCCCCGTCGTCGCTGGAACCAGACATGCCTCCAGTCTCGCAGTGCTGGCCCCTCCCCTCCTGGAACCGCGACGCGCGTTTCTCCTCGCTCCTAAGAGCGCCGAAATGTCGCATCACCGTGACACAGTGAGCGGGATAACAGTTCATTACAAGGGGGCAGTCATGGCTTTTCTCCTGGTGATCGGCACCCGCAAGGGACTGTTCACCGCAACCAGCGACGACCGCGAGCACTGGGAAGTGAGCGGCCCACACCGTCTTGACGCTCAGGAGTACGTCGACATGGCCGGCGTCTACGCCGTAGGCGTCGACCCGCACACCCGACGGATGCTCGTGGGGGCGGAAAGCTCCCACTTCGGTCCCAGCGTGTGGTTCAGCGACGATCTGGGAACCACGTGGCACGAACCCGACCATGCCCCGATCGCGTTTCCCGACGACGTCGACGCCGCCTTCACCCGCGTCTGGCAGTTCGCCTTCGGCCCCGAGCCCGGCACCGTTTACGCCGGTATCGAGCCCACGGCCCTGTTCCGTTCCACCGACGGTGGGCAGAGCTTCGAACTGGTCCGGGCGCTGTGGGACCATCCGCACCGCGGCGACTGGTTCCCCGGCGCCGGGGGTGCGGCCATCCACACCGTGCTGCCCGGCAGGGTCAGCGCCGAGGGCACGGACCCACACGCCATGACCGTGGCCATGTCCACCGGCGGCGTTTACCAGACTCGCGATGCCGGTGCCACCTGGGCACCGGCAAACCGGGGGATCAGCGCCGTGTTCCTGCCCGACGAATACCCTGAGTACGGCCAGTGCGTCCACAAGGTGGCCGTCGCCGCCGACGGCAGCTTCTACGCCCAGAACCACCACGGTGTCTACCGCAGCGACGACCCCGCCGCCTCGGGGTGGGCATCGATCGCCGCGGGCTTGCCCAGCGACTTCGGCTTCGCTATGGTCGCCCACCCGCACGCGCCGGCGACGGCACTGAGCTTTCCGGTGATCAGCCAGGCTCGCCACCTGCCGCCCGACTACCGCCTGCGCGTGTACCGCACTGACGACTCCGGTGGCACGTGGCGCTCGGTGAGCAAGGGGCTGCCGGGAGAGCCCTACTACAGCATCGTGCTTCGTGACGGGGCCTGCACCGATGGCGCCGACGTCCCCGGGTTCTACTTCGGGACCCGCGCCGGTGACGTCTACGCAACCACCGACGACAGCGAAGAGTGGCGGCAGGTGGCCTCCCACCTCCCCGATGTGCTGTGCGTCCGCGCGATCGAGGTGTAGGACATGGGAGTGAATGTCGTTCTCCCGCAGGTGCTGCGCAATGACTCCGACGGCGCGGCGCAGGTCGCGCTCGCGTTGGGAGAGGACGGCCAGGTTCCCCTGCGCCGCGTCCTCGACGAGCTAGCTCGCCGCTATCCGCGCCTGGATCGGCGGCTGCGTGACGAGCGGGGAGAGCTGCGCCGCTACGTCAACGTCTTCGTCGGCGATGACGAATGTCGCTCTCGTGCCGGTTTGGAGACTCCGGTTACCGATGGCGCTGAGGTGCGGGTGCTTCCCTCAGTAGCCGGCGGTTGAGGCTATAACGGGCGTACCTGGGAGTGTGCGGTGCGCGGCCGACCCGGCTGGGTTCCGCACACCTGGAGCCCTGCGCCCGTGAGGTGGGATCGGGTGTGGGTATCTGTGGTGTTTGCTGGCGCAGCCTGGGTTTTGTCGTTTGTTGTGGCTTATGCGTCGGTTGCGAATAGAGGAAGATTTCTTTAAAGTTAACCACTGGTTTCTTGCTGGTTGCTTCTTCTGAAAAGCAGTAGAGCATGGTTTCCCGCTTTCCCGGGGTTTGTGTGATCTGTTGTGGTTAATCAAAAGAAACCGAAATGTGACCGTTGAGGTTGACCATCCGGCGGTGCCGTCCCTGGTGGGTCTCGCCCTCCCGGGCGACTCCGAGGAGCTGTGTCGACTTCCTGGCGAGGTGATCGCTTTGCCTCCTAGATTCACACTGCCGCAATAACGTAAGCAGTCACAAAATGACGCCGATTGATCGCTATGAGTAATACTTCCACGTTGATGCATCCCTGAGGGTTGACAGAAAAAGTGAAAATTATGATCATTAGTTCTCTTTAGTATAAAGATTCACCTTTTTCTGGCATGGGGATGTGTCGCCGGCAACCTGGGGGGAGCGGGAAGCGATGCGCAAGATACTGATTGTCGGTGGTGGTCAGTCGGGGTTGCAGTTGGCGCTGTGTTTGTTGGAGCACGGCTATGACGTGACCGTGATGACGGTGCACACGCCTGAGGAGCTCTACGACGGTAGGGCGGTGTCGATCCAGATCCTTTACGACGCTGCCCGGAAAGCTGAGCGCGAGTACAAGCTCAACTTCTGGGAAGACGAGGCTCCCCGGATCAACGAGTTCCGGCTGAGCCAGTTCGTAGCGGACTCGCAGTCGTCGTTCGGCTGGACAGGGCGGTTGGGAGCCCCCGCGCAGTCGGTCGATGAGCGGGTGAAGATGTCGGCGTGGCTGGATCTGTTCGAGTCGCGTGGCGGCAAGGTGGTCATCCACGGCGCTACCGCTTCCGACCTGGACTATCTGGCCGGGATGTACGACTTGACGGTGGTGGCGGCGGGCCAGAGCGGGCTAGCCGACATGTTCCCGGTCGACCCCTCGTGGGAGACGGCGCGGATGCCGGAGTTGGCCACGGCCATCGCCTACATCGAGGACTCCGCCGACTACCCCGACCAAAACGGCGTCGGCGGCGACACGATCCCCGGTGTTTCCGGAGCGTTCGTGTCGTGCCCCACCTACTCGGTCCACGGGCGTTGCCGCGTGCTGTTCCTGAGCACGCTCGCCGACGGACCGCTACGCGACTGGCCGCGGCGCTGCTCTCCCCAGGATCACCTCGACCGGATGCTGGCGCTGTTGCGCGAGTACGTGCCGCACCGCTATGAGACCTACCGCAACGCGCGACTGGTCGGCAACGACGCGGTAGCCATGGACTACACCACCCCCCTGGTGCGCCACCCCGTGGCACGCACCCCTTCGGGTGGACTGCTGCTGGGTATGGGGGACACGGTGGTGGTGACCTCGCCGTCGTTGCAGCAGGACGCCAACAACGCGAGCAAGGCCGCCGAGATCTACCTCAACGCGATCCTGGAACAGGGCGAGGCCCCCTTCGACGAGGCGTTCATGCACCGCGCGTTCAGCCGGTTCATGGACTACGCCCAGCACTTCGCTGGTGAGGTCACCGCACGGCTGTTCTCCAGCGAGCCCTATATCGAGGATCTGGTCTTCGCCGCGTCTCGGCATCAGGGGTTGGCCGACCGCTTCGCCAACGGGTTCAACGATCCCCAAGACCTGGCCACGTGGTTCACCGATGAGGCCGCCACCCGTGCCCTCATCGCCCAGTACGAAAGCGGAGCCGGCTAGGAGGGGCGCCCCCGGCACCAGCGCCTTCGAGCGGAGACCGGCTAGCGCCGCGGCCTCGAAGATCACCGGCGGCTCTAGCGCGTACTTCGACCGCTGCCGCCCTCCGACATCGCCGCGGGGTCACCGCCGCGCCGGCCCTCCCCGAGAGCTGCCCGCCGCGCTCCCTCCTGGAGCGGTGTTCGGTGCGGGCGTCTCCTCGCTCACAGGCATAGCTGCTCGGTGATCTTTCCACGAGAGAGCAAAAATGAAAATCATAACGATCAGTTCAACAAATAGAAGGTCGGCCTTTTTTCGGTGCGGCTCCGCGTTGTCAGCGGTTGGGGGAGCGATAAGCGATGCGCAAGATACTGATTGTCGGTGGTGGTCAGTCGGGGTTGCAGTTGGCGCTGTGTTTGTTGGAGCACGGCTATGACGTGACCGTGATGACGGTGCACACGCCTGAGGAGCTCTACGACGGTAGGGCGGTGTCGATCCAGATCCTTTACGACGCTGCCCGGAAAGCTGAGCGCGAGTACAAGCTCAACTTCTGGGAAGACGAGGCTCCCCCGATCTCCTACATGCGGATCGGCGCCGACGCCGACGGCGACATCCCCAGACTTGAATGGCGTGGCAGGCTCGACGCTCCCGCGCAGTCGGTCGATGAGCGGGTGAAGATGTCGGCGTGGCTGGATCTGTTCGAGTCGCGTGGCGGCAAGGTGGTCATCCACGGCGCTACCGCTTCCGACCTGGACTATCTGGTGCGCATGTACGACTTGACGGTGGTGGCGGCGGGCCAGAGCGGGCTAGCCGACATGTTCCCGGTCGACCCCTCGTGGAAGCTGGCGCGGATGCCGCCGGTCGCCACAGCCATCGCCTACATCGAGGACTCCGCCGACTACCCCGACCAAAACGGCGTCGGCGTCGACCTCATGCCCGGCCTGGGCCAAGTCATCTCCTGCCCCACCTACTCGATCCACGGGCCGTGCCGGGTCCTGTTCATCACCGGCGCCTCCGACAGTGCCCTGGGTCAATGGCCCCAGCGCTGCTCTCCCCAGGATCACCTCGACCGGATGCTGGCGCTGTTGCGCGAGTACGTGCCCAGCCGCTATGAGATCTACCGGGACGCCAAGCTGGCCGGGCCCGACGCTGTGACGATGGATCACACCAACCCGCTCGTGCGCGACCCGGTGGCACGCACCCCTTCGGGTGGACTGCTGCTGGGTATGGGGGACACGGTGGTGGTGACCTCGCCGGCGGTCCAGCAGGACGCCAACAACGCGAGCAAGGCCGCCGAAATCTACCTCAACGCGATCCTGGAACAGGGCGAGGCCCCCTTCGACGAGGCGTTCATGCACCGGGCGTTCAGCCGGTTCATGGACTACGCCCAGCACTTCACCGGCGAGATCGCGGCGCGGTTGCACTTCAACCCGCCCTACATCGCCGATCTGTCGGTGGCCGCGTCTCGGCATCAGGGGTTGGCCGACCGCTTCGCCAACGGGTTCAACGATCCCCAAGACCTGGCCACGTGGTTCCCCGATGAGGCCGCCACCCGTGCCCTCATCGCCCAGTACGAGAGCGGGGCACAGTAACGCGGGCCGCCGCCGCGGTTACCATCGCGCGCTCATAAGCGCCTGCGCGGTGGTAACCGACATGGCGGCGGCCCGGCCAGCTAACGGGCACGCAGCGTGAATCGGTCCCCTTCGCCCAGATCGAGTGCTGTGGCGGCGCTGCCCCGGTTCACCGCCAGCGCCAGCCGGTCGGCGGAATCGACATGGGCCAGTGGTTCCCCCTCGGCGACGTCGGCGAACGTCGTCACGAACGGCAACGTCACAGTACTCCCCTTGGCCGTCACTTCCAGCCGCGTCCCCACCGACAGCCCGCTTTGGGCCACGAGGTCGGCGGGCAGCGAGGACTGGAGGTTGCCGAAGCGGTCGGCGAACACGATCTCGCCGTGGATCTCCTCGCCCTCGCGCCGCGCGATCGGCTCGGGGAGCCGCACCAGGTCGGCCACTGGCACCTCCGGGCCCAGCTCCCCTGGCGCGAGTCCCGTGGCCAGATGCGCGGCTGCCGGAGCGAAGATGTCGCGCCCGTGGAAGGTGTGCGATACCGCGCCCAGGGCATAACGCGGCTCGCTGAGTTCGTGGGCGCTGTCCACGCCGCCCACCTCGTCGGCTGCGCGCACCAGCAGCCCGTTGTCGGGACCCACCAGCAGGTGTCCACCGGCGGAGAGCACCACGGGCCGGCGCGAAGTTCCCACCCCCGGATCGACCACGGCCAGGTGTACCGCCTCCGGGAGGTAGGCGATGGCCTGCCTGAGTGCTTCAGCCCCATGCCCGATGTCGCCCGGCGGCACCAGGTGAGTCAGGTCGAGCACCCTGGCCTGAGGGGCGATGCGCGCCATCACCCCATGGCAGATCCCCACGAAACCGTCCGCGGTCCCATAGTCGGTGAGGAAAGTGATCCAGTCCCTCTCCGGCACGCCGCTCCCTTCGCGTCGTCGTCTTCGTGGCCGTGCGGGCGCGGCCATCCTAGGGTGTTCCCGTGTTGGCGGCGGCGACCCGGGATCGACCGCCATGCTCTGCGGGCTTGGTGGCACCGGCCGGTGGCGCCAAGCCCTGGGGCATGGCTCGTCGATGTCGACGTTCACCCCCGCTCCCGCCTGGCACGTAAGCTCTACGTTTCCACCTGTTGCGAGGACCGCGCCCCGCTCTCCCCGATCCACGCGCTGCTGTTCGCTGACACCGGGATGTCTCCCGGAGCGATCTCCTCGCTTGTGGTGGTCTGGTCGGTTACATCGCTCGTGCTGGAGCTGCCCTCCGGCTTGTGGGCCGACATCTGCTCATGATCGCGCCCGCGCTCGCCGCCGCAGACTACGTGCTGTGGACATTCCTGCCCGCCATATCCCGCTTTCGCGGGCGGCTTCGTGCTGTAGGGCGCTGGCACCGCGTTGCGCGGCGGTGCGGCGCTAGGGGGCGCTGCGCCCCAGTGATCTGATTTTTTGCCTGCATTATCGCTGATATTGGATAGACCATATCTAGGGATCGTGACCAACAGGGTATTGGGTCAATCGTGGTTCTAATGCATTGGATTTAAGATTTTATTTGCATTCTGGATTGGTTTGCTGTTGGCATATATTCCCGATGGTTCGTCGGGAAGGTGGGTATCTAATTCTTGGATTGAGCCGTTGACCTGGCCTTGTGCTGGCGTTATATTTATTTGTGCGCGCCTTGGCGAAGCCGAGAAGATCTGGCCCGGGTGAATCGGCCTCGGTTTCGCAAAAGAGGGCAAGTTCGTCTCAACTGTCGACTCTCTCTGGTGTCATCCGTTTTCGGACTTGCCGAAACTTAATTATGCAGAGGCATAGAAAACAGGCCATCAGTGTCAATCTGTGTCAATAAGTGCGGCTCCCTCTCGATGTGCCGCGTCCCTTCGTGGGCCAATTCATTTATTCATCGGTAGCGGGTTATCTTTTTCTCGTTTCACTTAGGTGAAGATCTCTGGGGATAAATATGGACAATCCAAGCAATGGATCGTTGGCTGCTTCGCGCGGCCAGAAAGTCGCCGTGACAGGCGGATCTGGGTTCGTTGGCAGAAATCTCGTCAAAGAGCTGTCACGGCTGGGAAAAAACGTGGTGGTCGTCGACCTGACTCCCTCTCCGGAGGCGGAGTCGCGCATCGCCGGCGTCGAGTACGTACGGGCAGATCTGCGTGACTACGGCGATGTGCTCCTCGCACTACAGGGAGTCGACACCGTCTTCCACATCGCCGGCAACGCCAGTGGGACCCTGTCGGTGGAGTACCCACGGCTCGACTTCCAGACCAACGCGGTCGCGACCTGCAACGTCGGCAACGCCTGCCTTCAGTTGGGGGTGCGGCGGCTGGTGTACCTCTCCTCAGCCATCGTCTACGGCACTCCGCAGTACGTCCCGATGACCGAGGAACACCCCACCTCTCCCTTCCTGCCGTATGGAGCCTCCAAGCTCTCGGGAGAGTTTTCGCTGCTCAGCTTGGAAGCTACCGCCGACCTTCCCGTGGTGATCGGCCGCTCGTTCGTGATCTACGGGCCGGGCGAGGACCCCCGCACCGCCGGCGGCGAGGTGTCGCAGTTCCTGCGCTGGCACCTCAACGAACGCAAGATCCCAGTGGTCGGCGACATCGACCGCAAGACGCGCGACTTCATCCACGTCTTCGACCTCTGCGCCGCGTTGATCAAACTCGCCGAAGTCGGCCAGAGCGGTGAGATCTACAACCTGGGAAGCGGCCAGGAGGTGTCCATGCGTGAGCTCGCCGACACCATCGGCGCCGCTACCGGAAGGAAAGCCGTACTCGAACCTGACGAATCTCAACTGGAAGACAGTTTCCGGCTCGTGGCCGACACGTCGAAACTGTTCTCCCTCGGTTTCAAACCCAGCATTCCCCTCCAAGAGGGAATCCGATATCTCGCCAGCGACCTGGGGGAATTCCCGGAGCTTCCCACGACGGCGGCCAAATTCCGCCGTGACTCCCAAGACGAGCAGTACGCCGCGAAAGGATAAACGCTATGTTGGCGGTTAACGGCGGGAAGCCCGTAATTTCAGAAGGAACCGTGGCCCCGTGGCCCTACGTGACCGAAGAGGACCGCGAAGCGGTGTCGAACGCCATCGATAAAGCGGTCCCATGGCATTGGCCGATGGACCCCGTTACGGAGTTAGAGGAAGCGTGGGCCGAATTTATCGGCATGCCGCATGTCCTGGCTGCGAATTCCGGTACCGCGGCGCTGCACATGGCGATTTCCGCGGCCGGAGTCGAACCCGGAGACGAGGTGATCGTCCCTTCCGACACTTTCCTTGCGTCTGCCTCGTGTGTACTACAGGCCAACGCCATTCCGGTGTTCGTCGACACCGACTATGAAACCTTCAACATCGACCCGGCCAAAGTCGCCGAGCACATCACCGACCGCACCCGCGCCATCGTCGCCGTCGACCTCAATGGACTGCCGGCCGACTACGCTCAACTCCGCGAGATCGCCGACCGGCACGGGCTCACCCTCATCGAGGACGCCGCCCAGTCCCACGGTGCCTTCTACCAAGGCAAACCAGCCGGGGCGCTGGCCGACATGAGCGGCGCCAGCCTCAACGGTTCGAAGTGCCTCTCGGCTCTGGGGGAAGGGGGGCTCTTCGCCACCTGGGACGCCGATCAACACCGGCTCGCCCGTCGAGTGCTCATGTTCGGAGAGGAGATCCCCCACCAGGGGCGCGACTACAACGCCCGGATCATGGGGTGGAACTACCGCATCGACGTTCTCGCGGCGGCGTTCACCCGCTCCCAGTTGCGCCGGTTGGAACACATGTCGCAGGTACGCCAGGCCAACGGCGCCGCACTGTCGAAGATCCTGTCCGACCTGCCGGGCGTTCGCCCGCCGGCCGTGCCCGACGACCGCACCCACGTGTACTTCTTCTACCCCCTCCTCGTCCAGCCCGAGGATTTGGAGATCGACGACCTACCGGTGGAGTCCTTCCGCGACGCCGTAGAGCAAGCCGTCAAGGCTGAAGGGCTGGGCATCATGCGTTGGCAGCACCAGCCGGTCCCCGCGCAGACCCTGTTCCAGGAGATGCGCGGCTACGGCCGCGGGTGCCCGTGGTCGTGCGGCCACGCTCGCCCTGGCCACAGCTACGACCCTCAGCGTTATCCGGTCGCAAGCGAGATCTGCCGCCGGCGCCTGGTCCTGGGGCAGAGCTTCAGCTCACTGGGTCCCCCCAACGACCTCCAGACGATGCGCGCCTTCGCCGACGTCTTCCACAAGGTCCTCGTGGAGGAACGTGACGAACTCATCACCCTGGCCCGGGCCCAGCACGCTCGGCAGGGCTAACAGCGCCGCGGCGGTCACCTAGCGCGAAGCACCAGGTGACCGCCGCGGCGCCCCGACCAAGCGGCCGTCGAGCCATTCGACGGGCGCGGATCTGCACGCGAACGGGGAGAAGCCATGCTGGAAAGCGACTCGGAACCCGCACACGACACCGGTGACCGCAGTACCCAAACGCTGCCGGCCTCACCCCACTCAAGGACACGCCTGAGAGCGGCGCGAGGTGCTGTCTCCGTAATCTTCTTCTGTACCGGCACAGTCTTCGCCACGTGGGCCGCCCGCGTGCCCGCCGTTCGCGACAATCTGGGGCTGTCGGCCGGTGAGCTAGCGATCGCGCTTATCGGCCTCAGCTCCGGCGCGCTCGTCGCTCTCCCGATCGTGGGGGGAATCGTCGCCCGGTTCGGTAGCCGGCTGACGTTGCTGGGGGGCGCCACCCTCTACTTAGGGGCGCTGCCGCTCCTGGCGGTCGCCCCCAACCTTGCGGCCCTGACCGCTCTCCTCGCGACCTTCGCTTGCGGCAACACCTGTATCGACGTAGCCATGAACACCCAGGGCGTGCTGGTCGAACGCTGCTACCGGCGCGCCATGATGGGGACCTTCCACGCCTTGTTCAGTTTCGGAGGGATCTGCGGCGCCGTGGTGGGCAGCGCGGTCGCCCACGTGCCTGTGGGGCCGCACTTCCTGGCCACGAGCCTCGTGCTCGCCCTTGCCTACGGCACGGCCGTCGTCGCGCTACTGCCGGAGACCACCGGCGCTCGCACCACCTCCGGGGCACCGCTGCTGGCGCTGCCCAAGCGCGGCCTGTGGGTCTGCGGGCTGATCGCTTTTTGCGCTCTGATGGGGGAAGGGGTGATGAACGATTGGGGGGCCGTCTACCTGCGTGACATCACCGGCGCTGCCGCCAGCACGGCCGCCGCCGGGTTCGCCGTGTTCTCTGCCGGGATGGTGGCCGGTCGGCTGGCCGCCGACCGGATTCGGGCCCGCACCGGCACGGTTCGCTTCCTGCTGGCCTGCGCCGTCACCGGCGCCACCGGTACCGCGGTCTTCGTCGGGTTCCCGTCCCCCTACGCGGGGCTGGCCGGGTACGCCCTCCTTGGGCTGGGGTTGGCCGCCGTCATCCCGGTGATCTTCAGCTACACCGCCCAGCACAACCCCAAGCACCCCGGCTCGGCCATCGCAGCGGTCTCCGCCGTGGGCTACACGGGGTTTCTCGTCGGCCCACCCGTCATAGGCGGCATCGCCGAGCTGAGCGACCTGCGCGTGGCCATGCTAGTCACGCTCTGTCTCATGGTCGCCACGTTCGTGCTCAGCCGCCGGCTGCGCCGATCCTGAACCCGCCCAGCCCCCTCCCCGCCGTCCCCGGTCCTCACCGGGGACGGCGGCGCGTGTGGGAAGCGGCGCGTTCGGTGGCTCCAGAGGGGTTTCCATGGGGGTGTCAAGCCGGGAGTGGTGATGGACGTCGTTCGCTCGCGCCTCGATCGCTGCGCGATCTCAGCAGCCTAAGGGGGCGCGGTGGTTCAGGCGGCGTGAGCGATGAGGGGCGCGGTGGTTGAGGCGATCCCTCAAACAATGCAGGCCACCGCCGAGCGCGAATGAAGGGACACTGCTATAGCTCGGGACACAACAACGGGTGGTGTTTTCTCTGGGGGTGGGGTGATCATTGTGTGGCGGGGTGCGTTCCTCGGTTGTTGAGGTCGTGTGGCGGTTGGGGTGGTGTTTTCTCTGGGGGTGGGGTGATCATTGTGTGGCGGGGTGCGTTCCTCGGTTGTTGAGGTCGTGTGGCGGTTGGGGTGGTGTTTTCTCTGGGGGTGGGGTGATCATTGTGTGGCGCAGTGCGTTCCTAGGCTGCCGAGATCGCGTAGCGATCGAGGCACGAGTGACGGGGAAACACCACACGCCTCCCTCAAACCCAGCCCACACTGCACCCCAGGACCCGCCCACGGGTGGCAAAAAACCTGCGGATAGTGGCCGCTGTTGGTGGGGCCGCCTCCCACGGCCGGTGATCGGGAGCGGTTGTCGCCACCTCCGGCCCGTGGCCCCTGGGCGGCAGGCCACGAGCGGGTGAGTGCTCCCGCTGGCCGAGAATGCCGAGGTCACCGGAGGTGGGTCACCCGCGCACGGGAGGCGAGATCGCGCGCGGCGCCTGGGTCGTGGCACGCGCCACCAGCTCGGTGGGGAGGAGCTGCCGGGGCTCGACCGGCTGTCCGGCCAACGACGCGATCAGCGCCTCGCCGGCGTAGCGCCCTTTGTCGAAGTGGGGTTGGCGCACCGTGGTGAGCGCGACGTCGGCCGCTCGCTCCGCCCATGTGGTGTCGTCAAAGCCCACCAGCGACAGATCATCGGGCACCGCGAGCCCCAGGCCGGCGGCGGCGTCGAGGACGCCCAGCGCGAGCTGATCACTCATGGCCAGCAGCGCGGAGGGCGGCTCGGGCGCTGACAGCAGCGCCCGAGCCGCCCGTTCCCCCTCCTCAGGAAGGTTCTCGGCACACTCGTAGACGGGGACGTCGCGGGGCCAGGACAGCCCCGCGGAGGTGGCGGCATCGCCGTAGCCCTGCAATCGGGCGCGCACCATGGGAGAGGTCGCGGCACGCAGCCGTTCGGCGTCGGCGAGGCCGCCCTGCCCGGTGACCCCCAATTCGAGGCTGATCACCCCGAGACGGCGGTGTCCCAGGCCGAGGAGGTGTTCGGCGGCCGAGCGAGCCGCCGAGGCGTCGTCGATCCCCACGAAGGGCGCCGTCTCCAGGCGTGGCTGGTCGGTGACCACGATAGGCAACCGGCGCTCGACGGCGGCTGAAACCAGCGGGTCGTCGGGCGCCATGGAGTAGATGATGAAGCCGTCGACGGCGATGGTGTCGATTGCGCTGGCCGAGCGGCGGTCGCGCGGGCCGGCGGGCACCAGCGTCAACGCCAGCCCCGCGGTCTCGGCCGCCGCCGAAACCCCCCGCAGGAACAGCACGTAACCGGGGTCGGCGAAAGCGTAGGACAGCCGATCGGCGTAGAGCACACCGAGCGTGCCGGTGTGTCCGCGGCGCAGCCCCCGCGCGGTGGGGTCGGGGCCCGGGTAGCCCAGACTGCGCGCCGTGTCGAGGATGCGCTGCCGCAGGCCGGCTGAGAGTTTCTCAGGACGGTTGTAGGCGTTCGAGACCGTCGCGGTCGACACTCCCGTGGCCCGCGCGAGATCGGCCAGTGTCACCTTGGTTCGACTTGGCCGGCCCGAATCCGTTGCTTCCACCACGTTGCCACGCTACCGTTGTTAATCGATTAACTGGTTAATCGATTAACGGAGAGGGGGCTTCGATGCGCTGGTGGCAGACGGGCGTGATCTACGAAGTCTTTCTGCGCAGCTTCGCCGACGCCTCAGGCGACGGCGTCGGCGACGTTCAGGGCGTCATCCAGCGGCTGCCCTACCTGGAGTGGCTGGGAGTCGACGTGATCTGGCTGTCGCCGCTGTACCCCTCGCCCATGCGCGACTCCGGCTACGACGTCACCGACCTGTGCGACGTCCATCCCGCACTGGGAACCCTGGCCGACATGGATCAGCTCCTCAAGGAGGCGCACGGGCGCGGGCTGCGGGTCGTCCTCGACCTGGTGATCAACCACACCAGCGCCGAACACCCCTGGTTCCAGCGCTCCCGCTCATCCCGAGAGGACCCCTACCGCAACTGGTACATCTGGCGCGACCCCGCACCCGACGGCGGAGCGCCCAACAACTGGCAGAGCGTCACCGGCGGCAGCGCCTGGAGCTTCGACGAGCACACCGGCCAGTACTACCTGCACTCGTTCCTGCCGTTCCAACCCGACCTGAACTGGCGCGAGCCGCAAGTGCGTGAGGCCGTGCACGACGTCGTCCGGTTCTGGCTGGATCGCGGCGTCGACGGCTTCCGCATCGACATGGTCGATTTCCTCGTCAAAGACGCCGACTTCCGCGACGAGCCCCCCAACCTCGACTACGACCCCAGCCCCGACAAGCCCTGGTACTCCAGTTGGTACCAGAACCAGCACATCTACAGCAGCAACCACCCCGACTGCCACGGCGCCATCAAGGAGCTACGGGCCCTCATCGACTCCTACGGTGATCGCGTCGCCATCGGTGAGCTGGACTTCCACACTCCGCTCGCCGACCAGCTCACCTACTTCGGCGACGACGACGAGCTCCACCTGCCCTTCAACTTCGGACTGGTGCCGCTGCCCTTCACCGCCGAAGCGCTGCGCAGCTACATCGACGAGTACGACACCAAAATCGGCCAGCACTGGCCCAACTACACGCTGGGCAACCACGACCTGCCCCGTATCGCCTCCCGATTCGGCGAACACGGCGCCCGCCTGGCCGCGCTGCTCCTGCTGACCCTGCGCGGCACACCCACGCTGTACTACGGCGACGAGTTGGGCATGACCAACGTCACCGTTCCCCCCGAACAGATCCAAGATCCATGGGAGGACCGCCAGCCGGGATCGGGCCGCGACCCCGCCCGCTCGCCCATGCCCTGGGACGGCGGCCACCACGCCGGCTTCTCCACGGTCGAACCATGGCTGCCGCTGGGACCCAACCGGCAGCACCACGTCGCCGCGCAAGCCCAAGACCCCGCTTCGCCGCTGACGCTGTACCGCCGGCTGCTCACGCTACGCCGCAGCTCCCGCGCTCTTGTCGGCGGTGAATACCGCTCCATCGCCGCTCCTGACGGCTGCTTCGCCTACCTGCGCGAGACCCCCGATGAGTCCATGCTGGTCGCCCTCAACCTCACCGACCGCGAGACCGAGCTGTCGCTGAACCCGCGGCCACCGGCCCGCGTCCTGCTGTCCACCCGGACCGACCTGCCCGAACGCGGCCCCATCTCGGGCACCAGCCTGCACCTGGCGGCCTGGGAAGGCGTGGTCGTCCACGTGGGAACCCCCGCCCGCCCGGAGCCGTGGCCCGACCTGGCTGCCCCCGCCACACCACGCGAACCCGCAACCTGACCGGCGCCGCCACATCTGTGCGAGGAGTCATTCCGATGAAGGTCAACGCCCACTACCAGAGCGCCCGACGGGTTCTGCCCGGCGGCGTGTCGGCCACCGCCCGCGCCAACCCCGCTCTGGGACACCCGTTGTACATCAGCCGCGGCGAGGGCGCGCGCGTCTACGATCTCGACGGCCAAGACTACGTCGATATGTGCGTCTCTCACGGCGCCTCCCTGCTGGGCCACAACCACCCCGCCATCACGGCCGCGGTCGCCAAAGCGCTCGACATGGGCATCATCTGCGCCTACGAAAACGAGCACCAGGCCCAGCTTGCCGAAACCCTGACCGAGGTCATCCCGTGCGCGGAGATGGTGCGCTTCGCCGGCACCGGAACCGAAACCGTCATGCACGCGCTGCGGCTGGCGCGCACCGCCACCGGGCGGCGCACCATCATCAAGTTCGAGGGCCACTTCAACGGCTACTCCGACGCGCTCAACTACAGCGTCGCCCCGCCCCTGGACCAGGCCGGTCCGGCCGAGCGCCCCCGCCCCTACCCCGAGTCCGCCGGGATGGCCGAGGACCCCACGCCGGAACTGGTCATCCTGCCGTTCAACGACGCCGACGCTCTCACAACCGCGTTCGCCGAACGCGGTGACGAGGTCGCCGCGCTGTTCATGGAGCCCATCAACTACGACAGCGGCACGATCCCCCCTGAGCCGGGTTTCGTCGAACTGTGCCGCCGGCTGTGCGACCAGCACGGTGCGCTGCTGTTCTTCGACGAAGTGCTGACGGCGTTCCGCATGGCGCTGGGCGGTGCCCAAGGCCATCTGGGGGTCACCCCCGACCTGTGCGTGTTAGGTAAGGCCATCGGCGGTGGCATGCCGCTGAGTGCGCTCGTGGGCACCCGCGCCGTCATGTCGCACCTGCGTCCCGTGGGCGAGAGCGAGATGAGCGGCACCTACCTGGCCCACAGCACCAGCGTGCTCGCCGCCCAAGCCGCCGTCGAACAGTACCGCGCCCCCGAGTTCTACTCGCAGTTGACCGCCCGCGGCGCGCGGTTCTACGCCGACTTCCAATCCCTCATCGACGCCAGCGACGTGCCGGTGCGGCTACAGCACGTCGGCGCCCGCTTCGGCCTGTACTTCGGCCGCACCGAACCGGTGCGCAACTACCGCGACGCCGCCCAGCAGGACCCCGCGATGCTGGCGACCTTCGTCGCCGGCTGCATCCGCCGCGGCGTCTACGTTCATCCCGCCGCCCACCACGGATTCTCCAGCGTCCACACCGACGCCGACTTCGATCGGGTCCTGACCGCCATCGACGGCGCGCTACGCGACGTCGCCGACACACACATGCTGAAGGGAGCCAGCCGGTGACCGACGACAGCGAGAGGGTCGCCCTCGTCACCGGGGCGGGGCGCGGGATCGGCCGGAGCGCCGCCATCGCGCTCGCCGCCTCCGGTGCCCACGTGATCATCAACGACCTCACCGAGGACACGGCCGCCAAAGAGACCGCCGAAGGCATCCGCGCTCTGGGCCGCAAAGCGGTGATTGTCCCCGCCGATGTCGCCGAGCCCGACAGCGCCGGCGTCATGGTCGACGCCGCCGTGGCCAACTTCGGCCGCCTCGACGTCCTGGTCACCAGCCAGGCCCACTCCGTGCGCGAGCCCGTCCTCACCGCCTCCCCCGAAGGGGTCAAGCGCACCATCGACGTGATGCAGCTCGGTGTCTTCTACGCCTGCCAGCAGGCCGCGCGCCAGATGGACCGCCAGTCTCCCATCGGGGAATCCCGCGGCAAGATCATCATCGTCAGCTCGGTGCGCGCCTTCCTGCCCATCGGTGGCAGCGCCGCCTACAACATGGCCAAGGCCGCCGTGAACCACTTCGGCCGCACCCTGGCCGCCGAACTGACCTCGCGCCGCATCAACGTCAACATGGTCAACCCCGGCTGGATCGACACCCCGGGCGAGCGGGGCCACTACACCGAGGCCGAGATCCACGCGGCCGGTGCCGCCACCGTCCCGTGGGGGCGGCTGGGCCACCCCCGCGACGTCGCCGCCGCGGTGCGCTTCCTCGCCAGCCCACAGGCCGACTACATCACCGGCTCCGAGCTCACCGTCGACGGCGGTTTCACCCTCGGCAAGGACCACTACGAGGGGCTCGACGAAGCCGCCGAAGCCGCCGATCCCGCCCTGGGGGAGGCGACTGTGCCGAGCCAGGCGGAGCCGACATGACTCGCCGGCGCCCCCGCGACGACGAGTTCACCATGCCCAGCCTGCGCCTGGACGGCCAGGTCGCCCTGGTCACCGGGGCCAGCCGCGGCCTCGGGTTGGGCGTGGCCCTCGCGCTGGCCCACGCCGGCGCCGACATCGCTCTCGCGGCCCGCTCCGCGGCCGACCTCACCGAAGCCACCGGGCTCGTCCAGGATGCCGGCCGCAAGGCCGTGGCCCTGGCTACCGACGTCACCGACCTCGACAGCGTCGACGCCATGGTCCGCTCGGCCACCGAGCACTTCGGCCGGCTCGACGTCCTCGTCAACGCCGCCGGACTCAACATCAGGCAGCCCGCGCTGACCTACACCGAGGCCGACTGGGACAGCGTCATGTCGGTCAACCTCAAGGGCGCTTTCTTCGCCTGCCAGCGGGCCGCCGAGACCATGCGCGACAGCGGGGGAGGCAAGATCGTCAACCTCGGTTCGCTGTCCTCGGAGGTGGTGTTGCCCAACATTGCGCTCTACGCCATGAGCAAGGGCGGGCTGCGGCAGATGACCCGTGCCTTCGCCGTGGAGTGGGCCCCTTACAACATCCAGGTCAACGCCATCGCGCCCGGCCGATTCTGGACCGCTATGACCGACGCCGTCTTCTCCGACCCCGAGCTCTACGACAGCGCCGTCAGCGTCATCCCGCAGGGCCGCCCCGGCACGCCCCGCGACCTCGCTGGAGCCGCCGTGCTGCTGTCGTCGGAGGCATCCGACTACATCACCGGCCAGACCATCGTCGTTGACGGCGGTTGGCTGGTCAACGCCGGCGCCAGCGCATGAAAAACGGCCCACCCGCTGAAGGACGGCAGCGGGTGGGCCCTCCTCACCCACGGGCTGTTCGCCCGTGGGCTCTCCACCCCGCCGAGCCGCCTCGGAGCGCTGAGAGGGGGGCGCTCCCAGGCGGCGATGGCGGGGTGGAGAGCCCCCCGTCATTACCGCCGACCGGGGCCGGCCGGCGGTCCGAGGGAGCGCGGGTATCGGTGCTGTGCGCTGGGGGCCTCGGTGACGAGGAGCGGCGAGGGGCGGCCGGTGGGTGGGGGTGTTTCGTGTCGCCCGTACCTCGATCGCTGCGCGATCTTGGCAGCTTGGAGGTGGTGCTGAATTGAGGAGTGCGGGTGTCGGTGCTGTGTGCTGGGGTTACCGCTGGTTGCGAGAGGCGGAGAGGGGCAGCGGTGGTGAAGGTGCCGGTCGGGCGGCGGGTCGCCGGGGGCACCGGACACGGTGGGGCCGGGTGTCGCGCCCGATGATGCCGTGATCGCGACGAGGATGCCTCTTCGGCGGTCCTCGCGGCCAAGGACCGCCGAAGAGGCATCCTCGTCGCGATCACGGGCCACAGACACCGACCAGCAGACTCCATCCCACCCACCAGCCGCCGTCGCCGCCCCACGTCGCAAGCGACACCCCCAGTCCACAGCACCGACCCCCACGCCTGCGCAACCCACCGCCTCCCCAGGCTGCCGAGATCGCGCAGCGATCGAGGTGCGAGCGAACGGTGCCGCTTGCCGCCTCCGCAACCGCAACCCTTCAGCCCTGCGCGCGGCGTTTTTGGCGCGGAGCCGCTCCACAGCACGCCCGCTCACCCGTCTTCTGCTGCGGCGAACACACCGTGGGTCGCCGCGGCGGCCAGCATCTCCCGCCAGCCCGTGGGGGAGGGCAGTCGGGTCCGCTCCCAGTTGCCATGAGCCAGCACCGTGTAGGCCGGGCGCGCGGCGGGCCGCGGGAACGCGGCGCTCGTGGTGGGGCTGATCCGCCCCGGATCGGCGCCGATCTCCTCGAACAGAGCACGGGCAAACCCGTACCAGGTGGTCTCCCCGGCCGCGGTGGCGTGGTAGATCCCGGGAGGCGCCCCGCTCTCCACCAAGCCACGGATTCGCGTGGCCACATCCCGGTTCCAGGTGGGCTGCCCCCACTGGTCGTCGACGACGTTGATCGTGGGGCGGGAGCGTTCCATTCGCAGCATCGTGCGGGAAAAGCACGAGCCCCGCTCGCCGTAGAGCCAGGCTGTGCGCACCACGTAGGCGGTCCCGCCGAGCAGGCCGAGCACCGCCCGCTCTCCGGCCTCCTTGCTGCGACCGTAGGCGGTGCGTGGCCGGGTGCCGGCGTTCTCCCGGTAGGCCATGGTCGCCTCGCCGGCGAACACGTAGCCGGTCGAAACGTGCACCAGGCGCACGCCCGATGCCGCGCAGGCGCGCGCCACGTTGGCGGCCCCTTCGGCGTTGACGGCGAAGGCCGTCTCCTCGTCGGACTCGGCGTCGTCGACGGCGGTGTAGCCGGCACAGTTGACGACCACGTCGTGGTCGGCGACGGCCGCGGCCACGGTCGCGGCGTCACGCACGTCGACCTCGCTGCTGGTGGCGGTGGTGACATGGCGGCCGGCCAGTTCCGCGACGACCTCGCCGCCCAGCAGCCCGGAGGCCCCCAACACCAGCCAGCGTCGCGCCGCCGCGTCGCCCGCCCCGCTCACCGCGCACTCCCGTCATGGCAGGGCAGCGGCCTCACCCGGTTCCGGACCGTCGCGCGCCCGACGGGCGGCGCCGGCTTGGCTGCGAGGAGGGCCGAGACCGCGTCGGTCCGGCCGCGGGGCGCAACGAGCGGCGCGTCTGCGGGGTACGGGCCGATGACACCCGCACCCCCGGCTACGAGCGGTTTCATCGCGAAAGCCTGCCATCTCGGTGGGAGGTACCGCCGGCCGGTCAGGCCGTGGTGCCGCGGTCAACCGGCGATACAGGGGGAACGACAGTGGGCAAAACAAACACGAGTATCACATGTTCCGGCTCTGGGGAACCAGGGCGGACCTCCTAACAGGAGGAGACGACTGCGGGGAGCGGCATCCCGGCGACGGGAACGCTTGCGTTCCGAGGCCGGGCGAGGCAGGAAGACCTGCACCGCGCGTCCCACTCCGTTGCGTCGCCTCCCCGACATCTGTACGGGCGCCTCGCCGTCCCCGCGCGAGCACACACAAGGCACTCATGAGCACCGACGTCTCTTGTGAGGAGACCACCACCGATGGCTCACCCGGCGGGCACGCACCGCCGGTCGGGGTGCTCGTCGTGACAGACCATGTCGACGCGAGCGCGTGACACCACCGGGGAGCGGGTGGTGGCGGCCCAGTCGGTGCGGGTGCCGCCGCAGCCCACATGCAGGGTGTAGGCACCTCGGCGGCGCAGTTCGTAGTCGAACGACACCTGCGAGGGGTCGCCTTCGCGGACGCGCCACTGCGCCCACCCGTTGCCGCCCGCGCTGGATTCCACCCAGATGCCGACGACGGGGGCTGTCGATGCGCACCGGAGTCGGCCGTGGATGGGCACCGGCGCGGGCTCGGGCAGAGTCAGCGCCAGCGCGGCCACGGCGCCCGCCACGGCGAGGAAGGCCAGCCCGGTAGCCCATGCGCGTCCCCGGCGCCGTCGCGGCTCGTCAGGGGTAGAACTCTCGAACCGTCTCATCGAGGAAGAAGTACCTGTTGTCGGTGGCGTAGCGGACCAGTTCCGCCTGCGTCTTGCCGCGCGCCCGGATGCCGTGGTCCATGTCCTGTAGTGTCCGGTACATGGCCGGGGTGAGGTTGCGGACGGTTTTTTGCTTGTAACCGGTGACGGCCGCGACCTCCTGGGAGGTGTGGTGCCCCAGGGCCAGCGCGCGCCAGATCGGGCGGTGGGACTGCTCTCCGAACAGCATCTGCCCCAGCGGGATCGCGCCGGGCGCCGGCAGGTAGGGGTCCATGACGGCTTCGCTGTAGGGGCGCCCCCGCGCGGCGGCCGAGACCGCCTCGTAGAGGGGACGGAGTTCGCCGCCTCCGGCCCGTTTGGAGCAAAACGCGCGCACCCCCAGTTCTTCGTAGGCGAAGACCAGGTGCAGGCGTCGGTTCAGGTCGATGGAGGTCCACACGACCACCCCGGTGCGCGTCTCCTGCGCCGCCGCTGCCACCGCCAAGCCGCTGACGAGGGGGAACCGGTCCATGGGGCGCAGGGCATGCGTCGAACGGTAGGTGTCCAACGCCTCGACGAGAGGCGTGTACACGAGGTCGACCACGACGGCGTCGAAGGCGTCCGTGGCCAGCATCTCCACGGCGCGGCGGGGGTCGGAGACCGACTCGACCGCCAGCAGGTACGGTTCACGGGACAACTCGCGCGCGCACATCCCGCCCAACTGCTCGTCATCCTCGACGATGAGGAGCCGCACGGTCATCGGCTCCTCCTGCGGCGGTGGCGCGATCGCAGCGGCAGCTCCAACGTGAGGCCGGCGCCGCCGGTGGCGGGCGGAGTGTGGGTGAGGTCCCCGCCGAGTTCGCGGGCCGCTCGTCGCAGCCGGTGCAGGCTCGTGGACTCGTCGTCGAGGACGGTGGCCGCGAACCCGGGACCGTCGTCGACGATCTCCAACCGCACCCACCCCTCGCCGTGCACCGTGCAGTCCACGCGCACCGATCCGGCGTGGGCCACGCTGTTGCTCAACAAGTCCGACAACGCCTGATCGAGCACCCTGGCCACGGTGGTGCCCACCGTCGTCTCGCCCACGCGCGCGCTGCCGCTGATGGCGAGCGTGCTCTCGAACATCTCCAGGCGTCGGCTGACGATGTGGGCCAGCGGCACCCGGCTGGCGGCCAGCAGCATCTCGGTGCGCCCCTGCGCGATCACCTCGTTCATCTGATCGAGCCGGGCCCGGACCTGGTTGAGGTCGTCCAACTCGGTGCGAGCCAACAGTAACCGGTTTTTAAGCTCGGAGTGCAAGAAATCGTAGAAATGCCCGAAACTCTCGTTTTTCAGTTGATTCTGGCTGTCCACTGCTGTGTGGCAGATACGCCCTACCGCTTTACCTGCGATGAAACTGAACAAGCAGATCAGCGCCGACATGGCGACCCCCAGATAGTTGTCGAAGCCGGGATCTCGGTGTAGGTAGAGCACGAGTAGCAGCGGCTCCACCAGGATCGCCGTCACGACCGCGCCCGCCACGACACGCCGCAGATCCACCCCGCCGCCCCATCGCGGTTCGCCCGGCCACCACGGAAAGAACGAGAAGACCACGAGCGGGGCGATGGGGTACCCGCACAACTGCACGCACGTCGGGCTGGCCCCGTACTCCCACGCCCCCACGAGATGGGCCATGACCAGCGGCATGCACAGCGTCGCGCCGAACCACAGCACCGGCCACGGACCGCCGTTGGCGAAGGGGCCTTCATAGCGGTAGGCCGCCAGCGCCGCCGCCGCATGCACGCCGGCCAGCCCGAACAGCACCAGTTGCCCATTCTCCGTCACCTTGTCGAGAAGCGCGGTCTTGACGAGTTCGCTGGTCTGTAACAGCAACGCCACCCATTCCAGATTGCCGACCAGCCGCCGGATCACGGATCTGGCCAACTCCCGGTCGTCCAACAGCAGATCGCGCGGTAAGGCCATGTCGTCCTCGTCTCGTGGGGGAAACAGCGATGCGCCACACACTCGCCTCGCCCCTCACAATCCAACAAGGACAATTGCCCTTGCCGTCGCGAAATCGGAAATTCCTGTTGCTGCGCTGCGGTGAGCGGGGCAAATGCCCTTGGGAGATGTGCGTGTCCCCGCTTGGCTGGATGTCGTCGCCCCGCCGGGCAGCAACAGTGCCCGCATGGTGCGGCGATACGACGATCACCTTTTCCGAGCCGCGGAGGCAACAATGACCTTTCCCGCTCGCCCGAATTCTGGTTTTGAAGCGGGCGATATCGCACAGGCACGCACGCTGCTCGCCGAGAACGGCTGGGCCCTGCTGCCGGGGGCGGGGTTCACCGACGGCAGGTCGGTCGACCACTCCCGCGTGGCGATGATCGCCTCCGCCTTCGGGCGCCCCTCAGCGCGCGACGGCGGCACCGCGATCTGGCCCGTGCAGCCGGCCACGACCGCGCAGGAGGCGACGTTCAGTCAGCGCTCGGGCGATGCCCTGCTCCACACCGACGCGGCCTACCGGCGCGTGCCCGAACCGCGTTTCCTGCTCTGCTGCGTCCGCCCGGCCGTCGACGGCGGCGCCACCCGGCTGCTGCCGGCCCAGCACGTCGCCGCGAGCCTGCCCCCCGAGCTGTTGACCTCACTCCAGGCGCCGCAGTGGCAGTGGAACCCACCCGCGGTCTTCGGCGGCACCCCCGAAGGCCACCACCCTGTTCTCCACCGCGACGGCACCATCCGGTGGCGGCTGGACAACCTGCGGGTCGGTGGCACGCTGCGCGAGCACGCCCAGCGTTTCGCCCGGCACGTCGAGTCCCACCCGCTGCTCACCCAGGTGCACCTGCCCGCCGACGCGGTGCTGATCTGCGACAACAGGCGTGTCCTGCACGGTCGGACCACCTTCGACGACCCCAACCGTCGGCTGTTGCGGATTCGCGTGGTGGACTGGTGAGGGCGCATCAGCCGCAGGCACCGGCCCGGACACCGTCCGGGCCGGCGCCCACCGCGGCACAGACGGTGGCGCTGGCGATGGCCGTGCCCGCGCAGGCGGGCGAGGCCGCCGCGTGGCGAGCCCGTGGCCTGGCCGAGCTTCTCGTGCAGGCGGCCATGACCCGCGACCGTGCCCTCGTGCGCCATGTCGACCGGGCGACCACGCGGCTGCCCGCCGTCCCCGAGCGTTTCGTCCGGCGCCTCCGGCGGGCACGCGCCCTGTGCGGGCCACTCCCGTCGGGCTACCCTGTGGCAGCGCGGCAGCGGGAGCGCCGGCGCGAACATCGCGAGGAGGTGTCGCCCGGCCTGCTCGCAGCCGCCACCCGGTTCGCCGCCCTCGTCGACAGCGCACCGGTGCTCGCCGCGCCTGACCACGATCCCCAGTCGGTGGCCGCCGCCGACGTGGCCGCCCTCATGGACCGGCTCAGCCCCCTCCGTCCCGCGGGGGTCGGCGGCCATCCCTGCCGCGAGCTGTCCGCTGAGCCGGGGCTGCTCTGGCGCGGCTGGTTCCTCGGGCAGGGCCGGGCGTTCCTCGTCTTCACGCCGCAGCGCCACACTCCGGTGGCGGCGGCGATGATGCACGGCCTGCACTCGGCCACGCATCTGGACCACCTGGTCTGGCTACTGCGGTGCACCGACGCGCCGACGGCGTGCGCGCTGCAATTCGGCACTGGCCTGCTCGTGGCCGAGGCACTGGCCATGACCGTGGAACTGGCGGGGCTGGCCGGAGCGCTGCCGGGGATCACCGCGGCCCAGCGGGCGTTCCTGCGCCGGGCCGCGGTCGAACGCCTGGCCCGACTGCCCGGGCTGGCGCGGTGGGGCCGCCGGGCCGCCCCCGACTCGGCGGCCATGGCCGAGGCCGGGGAACTGGCCGTGCCGGAGTTCACCGAGCTGCCGACCTTGGCCGCCGCCTACGTGGCCGGACCCTTCCGGCTCGCCGCCCGTGGTTTCCGCCACCCGCTCATCCCCGTTCCCCTCGCGGCGTCCGTGGCCGGTTGTTGGCAGCGGTTCGCCCCGATCGGACCCGCCCCGCGCGCCCGGCGGATCACAGGTCCTGCCAGGCGACGTCGTCGTCCGCCCGCCGGGAAAGTCCCCGCTCGTCGGCGAGGACTTGGGCGTCCCGTAACAGCCGGTGGCCCTCGCCGAGGGCGGGATAGCCGTGCGCCAGCGGCTTACGGTCGAGTAGTGGCGCCAGGAGCGCGGCGACCCTCGCCCTGTCCTCGCACAGCCGCGCCTCGTGGTAACGAGCCTCCAGCAGCACGGGGTGAAAGGCAGCCACCCCGAACTCGGTGACCCCGTGCGCGCTATGCAGCATCTCCAGCGCGTCGGCGCGCTCGCCCAGCGCGTCGGCGCACCGGGCGGCCACGACCAGGGTGGCCGCCCGCCAGGGGTCTTCGCGGTCGGCCGCGGCCGACCACGCCGCTCCCGCCGCCTGCCGGGCTCGCTCCGGCGATGCTGTTGCGAGCAGCGCCGTCGCCGTGTCGTGCAGGTAGGCCAGCAGCAAGGGGTCGGTGTCGGCCAGTCCGTGCCCCTGGCGAAGGTGCGCGATATCGGCCTCGAAACGGTCGTGAGCGGTCGCGGCCTCGCCCAGTTCGACCAGGCAGCCGCCGCGCAGCCGCCGCGCCGTGAACCCCAGGCGAAACGAGACCTGTTCGGCGAACCAGTCCGATGTCACCGAGCTGTGCTCCAGCAGGTCCAACGCTGTTGTGTGCTCTCCCGCCGCCATCGCGATGCGCGCTCGCAGCACCACCGTCGACTGCGCGCGGTAGCCGGCGGGGGCGTCGGGTCCGCCGGCCATGCGCTCGGCCTGTTCCACCTGGAACCGCGCCGCCGCGGGTTGACCGGCCGTCAGGAGCGCTTCGGCCAGCAGCAGCCGCGCTTCGGCCATGTTGGGGCCACCCTCGGCGGCGATCCTGCTGCGGCGGTCGGCCAGGAGGCGCTCGGCCAGGTCGACGGCGGTTGTGGGCTGTCCCGAGTGGATTGCCACGCGCACCCGCGCCGCTTCGGTCAGGCTGAGCCGTCGCCACGCCGCCTCCGGATCGGTGGCGTTGGCCAGCAGGTCGCGGCGCATCTCGACAGCCCGCTCGATCCCGGTGCGGGCCTTGGCGGTCTCACCTGTCTGTGCCCACACGTCGCAGAGGTTGGTGTCGGCGCGGGCCAGCCGGGAAGGGGAGCCGTCCAGGTCGCGTTCGGCCACGGCCCGCGACGTCAGGTAGGCCTCCTCGGCGGCCCGCAGATCCCCCCACCGAAGCAGCGACAGGCCCAGCCGGCCGGCCGCGTCACCGCGGGCCTCCTGGTCGACCCGCCTGCGGTCCCAGGGGCTCTCCACGCCGGGCGCGGGGTTCTCCGTCACCAGTTCGTCGAGCGTGGCCAACAGGCGCCGCCCTTCGGTGACGCCGCGCCTGTGCAGCGTCCCCGCCTCCAGCAGTACCCGGATCAGCACCGCCCGGCCCGCGGCTTCGGCGCGCGGGTCCGTGCCCCGTTTAGTCGTGGCCGCCAACGCCTGCTCGGCCGAGTCGAGTTCGCGGACCCATTCGCCGGCGGTGGCGACCAGTTCGTGCTCGAACCAGAACGCGGTCAGTCCCCGCGCCACCCGTTCAGGCGCGCTGTCGGGCGCCGTCAGGAACCCCCGAAACGCCAGGTCGGACAGGACACGCGCGCCCGCGGTCACCGTAGGCTCCCGTGGCTCGGTGACCGCGCCGGTGGCGGCCGACAGCACCGGGGTCAGGGCGTCGGCGAACACGCCCAGCGACCCCTGCCATGCTTGGGCGGCCACCCGTCCCCACGGGCCGTCCGGCCAGGTCGGTGCCGTTTCCGATGCGTCGCCCTCGTCCGATCCCTTCCCCGAGCCGCCGCGTTGGCGCTTCTCCGAGGTCGCGATGTCGCCCAAGCCGGAACCGACCTGGGTCATCAGGTGCCGTTCGCGCTGCTGGAACACCACGATCTCGGTGAGTATCCGGGTCACCGCCTCGCGCGCCTGCCCCAGCGTCCACAGTGCCCGCGTGGCCTCACCTGCCGCCTCACCCTCAAAGTGATGAACGCCACACCATGCGCTGTAGGCGGCCAACGCCACAAGGACGCGGCGGCTCTTGACGGTGTTGTAAAGCCAGACCGCGCTGCGCCCCGTGCGGCGCGGCTTGTCGGCACTGTCCTCGCTGACCTGCACCTGAGCGGCGATGTCCTCCGCGCGCACCGAACGGTAGTCCGCCGCCCGGAATGCGCTTGCAGCCGTGGTGCCAATGGCGGCCAGGCGATCTTCGAGGTTCGTCATGGCTCCCAATTATTCACTCAGATCGCCCTTACCTTGCATTACAGTTATTTTTCTCAACTCCTTTAGCTGAGACAAGTTCTCAGCTAAAGCAAAGTATGAGCGCGCGCCGCCGGCCGTCACCCCCCTGCCCCTGGCACATCACCGCCCGCTGACGCCGCGTCGCTCTGTACTCCCGAGGGACTCACATGAATCTCCGTCCGCTTCCTCCCGATGCGGCCACCGACACCGGGCGGACCCGCGTCTGGGTCGTCGGCGCCGTGCTGCTCCTGCTCGCCGCCGCCGTCGTTTGGATCTGGCAGCCCTGGGCCGACCCGTGCGAGACGCTGCGAACCCACCCCATCGACCGGCAGCGGCCCTACGTCATCGCCGTCGACACCACCGCCGACCAGCCCGTCCGCGACCTGCCCTCGGAGTTGACAGCCGACATCGAGGCGGCGGCCGGCCGCGCCGCCGACGACGAGGCCCAGGTTCCCGACGTGTTCCACCTCGCCGCCATTCAGGGCGACACCGGAGCGCACTTCTGGGTCCACACCGACTACACCGCCGACCCCGAACCGCCCAATGCGCGGCGAGCCCGCCTCGAAGCCGAGCGGGTGGCGGACTGTGTCCAGGAGTACGCCGCCCAGGTACGGCCACGCACGGAAAACACCAACCTCCTCGGCGCCCTCCAGGAGATCGGCAGGTCCCTGCCCGAGCAGCCGCCGGCCACCGTCGCCGTCGTCTCCAACGGCCTGGCCAACACCCCCGAGCTGGACCTGCGTCGGCTATTGGCCCAAGGCCAGGAGGTCGACACCGTCGTCGACCAGCTCCGCGAGGACGGGACACTGCCCGACCTGACCGGCGCCACGGTCACCTTCTACGGCCTGGGCGACACCGCCCCGGAGCACCCCGAGCTTCCCGTGACCTACCAGCGGTGGGTGGAGGAGCTGTGGGTGGCCGTCGCCGAGGCCGCCGGCGCCGAGACCGTCACGGTCCACAACGCACCCACCGAGACGCGGGGGAGCTACCGCGACGTTCCCGACGACGCCTCCTTCTCCCCGATGCGCGACAGCGGACCCACCCAGCGTCCCACCGAAGAGCCGAACGAACCCGTCGTGCTGCCCGACGTGCTCTTCGACGTCGGTTCGTGTCGCCTGGACACCGACGCCACCGACCCGCACCTCGAACCGGTCCTGCAACGCCTAACCGACGAGCCCGCCGGCCGCGTCGAGGTCGTGGGACACACCGCCACGTGGGGAAGCGTCGAGTACCGCAAGGACCTCTCCCTGTGTCGGGCCGAGGCCGTCGCCCAGCGGCTGGCCGAGTTGGGCGCCGACCCCGAGCGCATCGAGACGATCGGCCGCGGCAGCAGCGAGCCCCGCGTCGACGACACCGACGCCGAGGGGCGGCTGATCCCGGAGAAAGCCATCCACAACCGGCGCGTCGAGATCGACTTCGTGCGAGGAAACTCATGAACCTGCTGCAACGCCTGCGCCGCCCCGGCCGCTCCCTTGGCCGTTCGGAGAGCCCCGGCGAACAGGAAAGCTCCCGCCTAGACTGGCCGCAGCCCGCAGAGAGGCCCGACCCTGTCGACCAGAGCAGGCCGCTCTACCGCGAGTTCTCCCGGATGAGCGTGGCGAGAAACATCCCGCTGCGGCTGGTGCGGCAGCGTCGCTCCGACATCCGAGGCGCCATCCGCGCCCTCGCCGCGGCGGCCCGGCGCGTCCCCGCATCCGACACTGTCGCCGCGCCCCCGGCATCCGATGCCCCCAAAGGCGGCCTGCCCACGTGGGCCATGGTGCCGATCGACGTTTTCATCCTGGTCGCCGAATTCGGCTTCTACTTCGTGGCCTGGCAGCTCACCGGAGGTGCGCTGGACACCCCACTCGACTGGCTCACCTTACTCCCCCAAGCCCTGCTGACGCCGCTGCTGGTACTGCTGACGGCCTGGCGGCTCGGCCCGCTGCTGCGCTCCGCCGACCACAAGCGCGCCTCCCTCTACGACGCACCCCCGGTCAAGAACACCGCTCCTGGCGCGACTGACGACACCGACGAGGACACCCCACCGGTCACCAGGCCCATACGCCTCTCCGACATATGGTACCGCGCGGGGCCGCTGTCCAAGTTTTGCCTCCTTCTGGCTGGCACGGCGACCTGCATCCTCGGCGGCCTGGCCTTCTTTCGCGCCGTCGCACTCGCCGCCGGCGGGGGAAGCGGCCTCGGCGGGCTCGCCTTTCTGCTTTCGCTGATCTTCGTCCTGGTCCCGGCGATGGCCATCGCCGCCCACGCCCAGCACAACCCCGACCACCCGCGCGACCTGCTGCGGGTCTGGAGCCGCCGCCGCGCCGAGAAGCGGGCCGCGCGACACGGCGACCGCTGGCGCCACCTGCTGGGCATCGCCCAAAACATCGCCAGTGAAAGCGAATACCACCACACCTCCATCGACGGTGAGATCGCGGACAACCGCGCGACCGTCCCCAAGGCTCTCGGCTGGCAACCGCCACACCCCCGGCCCGCCACCTCCGGCGAACCCGCGCGGCGCGGCGACGACAGCGTGGAGGAGCAGCTCTGGCGCCACATCCACAGCGAGCACGCCCGCCTGCTGGACTTCCCCACCGCCGAGACGCTCCGCACCGCCTTGGGTGAGGTCCTCACCGCGCTGGCCTTCTACCGGCCACCCGACTGGCGCGACAAGCTCGGCTACCCCGCCGAGGACACCGCCACGGCAGCCGCCCCCACCGCTAACGGCCGCGTCGCCGCCAACGGCCACGGTCCAACTCCGGGAACGTCCGCCCTCGCCGACCTGCCCGACACCAACGGCACTCCCGCGCGCTTCCCCGACGACCACCCCCGGGAGTAACCGGCATGTCCAGCCACGACCCGTCGCAGCCACCACCCCCGCTACTGTCGCCCCGCCCCGTGCGGGCACCCCGCTTCTCCAGCAAGCGCCTCGCACCCGACCAGCCACCCGTAGCCGACGCGCCACCCGGCCCCAAGCCCGGCACCCGCCGCCCATGGCGCCGGGCCGCAGGCTTCCTGCTGCCGCTGGCGCTCGCCCTACTGCTCCTCCTGCCGCTACTCGACTGGTACGACTCCCAGGAGACCGGCCTCGACGGCCACCAGTTGGTCGGCCCCCGCCTCGCGCAGGGACCGGTGTGCCTCGACGTGGCCGCCGACATGTCCGGGTCGATGCGTGACCACGTCCAGGCACGTGAAGCGGCCATGCGCCAACTCCAGACGTTCGCCGGCCGAAACCTGCGACCCGGCGACGTGTTCACCGTCGCCGAGTTCGCCGAAGAGGCGGGCATCGCTGTCGCACCGACGCCGATCACCGAACTCGCCGCGGGTCGGACCACCGGAGCCTACGCCGCCGGAAACACCCTCCTCCTGCCCGCTTTGGCGGAACTGCGCGACGCCCACGCCGGCTCCGGCCTGCCCTGCGCCGCCGAGACCCTCATCGTCATCACCGACGCCGAACTCAAAGACCCGATCGCCGAACTCGCCGCCCGCTTCGCCGACAGCGACTACCTGCGGGTCTACTGGGCCGTTCCCGACCCGGGGTGGCGCCTGCCCTGGCAGCAGCCCGGCGTCTCCGACGACCCCGCGCTGGAGTCGGTGACCGTCTGGGAATTCGCCGACGCCGACGACCTCAGCCGCCACTACGGCCACGCCATCGCCCAACTCACCGGCCAGGAGCTGCACCGGAACTGACCCGCTCACTCACACGCCCCGGATGGTGACCAATGGGACCCCAGGAGCCGGCCCCCACCCCCGTGCCCTCGTGCCCCGACTGCCCGAGCGCCGGCCCCCGCCCCGACGCCGTCGCCCTGTTCGTCCACGGCATCGGCGCGCAGCGCCCCGGCAGCACCCTGGCCGGCCACACCGGCCCGCTGCTGTCGCTGTTCAACGACCTCACCGCCGGCGAGACGCCCCCCGTATCGCGGGTGCCCACCATCAGCAACGTGCGCCGGGTCTACCGGCACCACCCGCCCTCCCCCGCGAGGTCGTGGCGGTGGCTGCTGGCCCGGTTGTGGGGCCGTCCCCGCCCGCCGGAGCCGCTGGGCGTTCCCAGCCACGAACTGTGGGAAGTCACCAGCCGCAGCGGGGACGGCGCCAGCCGCGTCACCTACTGGCTCCTCGCCGAGTCGTGCTGGTCGCGCAGTTTCCCACTGCCCCATCCGATCCGTTTCGCCTGGTGGCTATGGCGCGTTGTGTGGTGGCTGGTCCTGGTCCAGTTGGGAGCGGCCTGGGCGCAGCACTTCACCGCCGTCCGACCCTCGCAACAACCCCCTGAGGGCCGCTTCCCCTCGCCCGTCCAGGCGGCCAGAATCGTCGCGCTGGGTGCCGTCAGCTACTTCGGCTTCGCGCCCCGGCTGCTCGCCGCGGTGCTGGTCCTGGCAGTCGCCCCGCTCATCGCCGTGCTCGGCACGATCCCGGTACTACGTGCCCCCATCATCGCCCTCGTCATCGACACGGCGGGCGACTCCTTCGCCGCCCTCCTCCAACCCCACGCGCGGCGGCGCATGCTCGACACGATCCGCGGCGACCTGCGCTGGCTGCGCGCACACCTTCCCCCCGGCGCCGGCACCCTGGTCGTCGCCCACAGTCAGGGCGGCATGCTGACTCGGGACGCGCTGGAGCGGGAGGCTCCCGGGGACCGCGTCACGTTCTTCGCGCTGGGCTCCGGGCTGGGGCTGCTGCACGCGCTCCGGCAGGTCTCCTCCCCGCTGTCGGCGCTGCGGGCCTGGCTGGGAGGGCTCGGCTTCACGCTGATGCTCGCCTTGAACATCGCTGCGCTGCTCGTCTCCACGCCGCCCTTCCTCGACGCCTTCGCGACGGCGGCGCGCTCCCCGACGCTCGCGCTCACCGACCCGTGGGGCCTCACCGCCGAGGCCAGCGCCGCCCAGAGCCGAGCCGAGCTTCTCGTCCTGCTCGCCATGGCCAGTGGCGCGGTGGGAGCGACGGCACTGCGCGGGGCCGGTATCACCGCCATGATCGCGCAGTGGTCACAGCGGCTGCGCCTGCCCGAAGGGACCGTAGCCGAGTGGACCGACTACTCCAGCCGCTACGACCCCGTCTCCTGTGGGCCGGTGCTCGCTACCGTCGCCGACTGCTCCGTGGCCGTGGTCAACAGCCCTTGGCC
The DNA here is from genome assembly GCF_039539445.1 of Salinactinospora qingdaonensis. NCBI lineage: Bacteria > Bacillati > Actinomycetota > Actinomycetes > Streptosporangiales > Nocardiopsidaceae > Salinactinospora > Salinactinospora qingdaonensis. The sequence goes on along the minus strand of NZ_BAABDD010000006.1, from coordinate 141,591 downwards.
GCTGCTTGAACACACGCGCTACCGGCGCAACCGCCGTGTCCTGCTCGACATCGCCGAAACAATGGCCCGGTTCAGCGGGATCGCCATACCCGCAGAGCCCGCCCGGCGCGCCTACGAGCGCTCGGCGCGCCACACCCGGCGCATGGCGTGGGTGCAGCTCCTATTCACCGTAGTCGGCGAAATCTTCGCCTTCGCCCTGGTCGTGACCTTCGGAATCGAGGTCGCCGAAAGTGTGGTGCGCCCGTGACGACCACCCCATCACCGCCTGCGGCCGAGAGCGAGATCACCGCTACTAGGCTCCCGACCCCGTCGCGTAGCCGCCGGATGCAGAACCGCTACGACAGGTCCCGGATCGTTCTCCTCCTGGGGGAGTACTGGCGCATCCTGGCCGACCTGTCAGCCGTGGAATCCACCGTCGAAGACCACCCCCAGTCCTGGTCGCGCATCGCCCAGACCCGCAGGTGCCTCGACGTGGCCCGCGACGGCTTGGACCGCAGGCGCCCCGATACGCTCGCCATCGCCGCCTACCTGTCCCTCGCCGACCGTCTCCTACTGTGGCTGCTGCCCGACGACAAGCTCGCCGCCCGATGCGCCGCCACCCTGACCTCCCTCGACAGCACGGACACGCCTTCTCTGGCAGGGGTCACCACGGCGCTGCGCAGCGCCAGCGACAGCAAGGCGAGCCGCGAGCAGCGGTGCGTGGCCCTGGAAGCCGCGCTCCAGGCCCACCACGCCTTCACCGAGCGCCAGGCCATTGAGGACGGGCTCCAGGTGCGCCGCCTGCAACACCTGATCGCCTACAGTTCGCTGCTGATCCTGCTGGTATGGGGCGTCGCACCGATGATCAGCCCATTTCCCGGGGGCGCCTCGTACCCGGGGGCGCTCATCCTCGCGGGATCGATCGTGCTCGTGGGGGCCATGGGTGGGCTGTTCAGCCGATTGCTACACGTCAGGGACGCCTACACCAGCCTCCTCACCTACCGCACCGACATGCTCAAACTCGCGTTGAGCCTGCTGGTGGGCGGCATGGCAGCCTTAGTGCTGCAACTCCTTGTGTCCTGGCAGGTCATCACCATCTTCCAGGTCGACAATCCGGGCACTGTCTATCTCGTCGCCTTCGCAGCGGGTTTTTCCGAGAAGTATTTCCTGCGGTTGCTGCGGATGCCCCGTTCTTCGACCTCGGCCGGACCTGCCCCACCTCCCGATGGTCCAGCGCAGCCCCCTGCGGGAAGCGGTCCGGCGTAGCCCCCCGAACCCCGCTGCCGACCACCTTCGGCGTTCGTCACGCCCACCTATCCGGCAGAATCGGGCGAGATGACCAACAACAGAGCCCAGGAATCGTGGCCCACTAGGAAGGCCGGGGCCGGAGCCATAGCGGCTCTGGGCTTCGCCGCCCTGCTTTTCGCGGTCTACGTTGTCGATCCGCAGCCGTAGCTAGCACTCGTAGTGCTCTGCCTCACGGTTTTGGGCACCGGCCTGCGTATCGAGACGGCGATCCGCCAACAGAGCGAATAAACCACGGCAATTGGGCCGATCGACCAGCCACGCCTAACGTGAGCCGCGGCCCAGCAAGGTGAGCCGCGGCCCTCGGCCGAGGACCTTGCTGGGCGCGACGCCCTTACCGGCGCTTGGTGTTCAAGCCGGTCAGTCCACCACTGGCTCGATGAGGTCCCCCGCGAAGCAGGAGGCGGCCAGCATCGGCTTGCCGTCGGTCTCTTTACAGTCAGGCTCGGTGGTGTCGGCAGCGGCCGGTACCACCGTGACCCCCACGGCGGCGGCTGAGAGCGCCAGCACTGCCAGGATGCGCCTCATGCACACTCCTCCAACCAAGAATCGTGACTATTTGTATTTAAATTAATTCTTTTATTAACCCTTTTGATGATGAATATGAAACCCCGCGCTTGCCCGTAAGTCGGCGACGTCCCCGTCCGTAGCACCGGCCGGCCCGGCTAGTCGCTCGCGGGGTTGGTCAGCTCATCCGGTAGGCACAGCGTGAGGGAGATCGGGTTGTATTGGCTTTGCTTGCCGTAGGTGTTGCAGTCGGGGTCGAGGGCACCCAGGGAAGGCCCTGTAAGGGCTGCCGACAGGATCACCACGGGCAGGATGCGCTTCATGCACACTCTCCTAACGACGATTACTTTTAGTAATCATACCTATTCATTAAGTGATGGGCATGAAGTTTGAAGCATGCCAACAAGCCTTCCGCGTCCTCAAGGAGGAAACGGCAGCCATCCGGCTTGTGGGGGTGTGAGCGAAAAGCAGGGGTGCTCCGCTATCGACGACTCTTTGGCTGACAACCGGCTGTCCGATACCCGGCATCCAGGCAACATCCACGCCGCGCAAGCCGGTCCTCGCTACGGAAGCTGACCAGCCGACTCGGCCGCTCCCGCACGTGGGCGGCCGAAGAACTCGGCAAGAGCCGTGACAACGACGGCAACGCCACCAACGACAGTGACGATGACGGTTCGTCCTCCGCCGGCACCGAAGACTGAGCAACGGGCACACAGCGGGCACGCGGGGCCGTGAGCGCCCCTTGAAACAAGTGTGGCCAGGTCCCGGGTTGCCCCGGTTGACCTGGCCTTTCTCTGCTGAGAGCGGGTGACGGGAATCGAACCCGCGTTATCAGCTTGGGAGGACGATAGAGGAGATTCCCGCTGACCTGCGCGGATGTCGGAAATGTAGCCGCGATTCCCCGCCGAACCTCCGGAGATCGGGCACGCAACGGGCACGCTCCCGCGTGCCGTGTTCACCGGTGCCAGGGCGGTGGGGGGTGTCATACTGGAGGCAGTATCAACGGAGGTGACGATGACGGCCAGTAGCGCTGATCGCCCGGAGGGGCTTCCCGAGCCCGAACGAGTTTCGATCGATGAGTTGGCCCTGCGCAAGGGGGTCCGTCCGATCCGCTCGGCGGAGGATTTGGCGCAGGATGGCGTGTTCGACACCGATGAGGAGTTGGACGCCTTCCTTGAGCACGTGGCCGCGATGCGTCACGCCGATATCGCCTGAGCGCTGTGGATTACGTCGTTCTCGACACCGATGTGTCCTCGTTGAGCTTGAAGCGCCGGCTGCCCTCCGCTTTGGTGCCCCGGCTGATCGGTAAGCAGCCCTGCGTCACCTTTGTCACGCTGGGCGAGCTGACCCAGTGGGCCGAACTGCGGCAGTGGGGGCGCCGTAACCGCGACGCCCTGAACACCTGGCTCGGCGGGGTAGTCGTGTTGCCCTATGACGAGGATGTGGCGGTTACCTGGGGCCAGATATCGGCGGCTGCCACGCGACGTGGTCGTCCCCGTCCGATCAACGACACGTGGGTGGCGGCCTGCGCGCTCACGCATGGACTGCCGCTGGCGACGCTTAATGTCAAGGACTTCGCGGACTTCACCACATATGAGGGGCTGACCCTGATCACGCAGTGACAGGGGAAGCTTTCTAGCTACCCGAAAACGTAGCCGCGACTATCGTGAGCCTTCGTTTGCCTTTGTCTGCCCTGCTGGAATCACTCGATCACAGTGGCCGGCGTAGCAACCCAAGCGGTGGGGCCTCGGCAACGGTGCCTAGCCACCGTCCCCAACCCCAAGAGCGAGCAACCACGGTTTCCGGTCCGTGGTGCTCGATCGCGCTGGGGTCGGTAACCACAGACAGACAGGGTCGCGCGATCGTGTGCCACGGGTCCCAGAACACGAGTAACCACAGGACCCGTGAGAGCGGATGGTGTGGCGCTGTTCGGACCTGCTCGGCGCCGTGGGGCGCGCGTCTCTCTGTCTCAGGGGCGTTGCCGGTGAAACCGGTGGGGACTCTCGTCTTTCGTCTTTGTCGGCCTGTGGGGTGCGTTCGGGACCGGGCGGCAGCCCGCAGCCCGAGCGCACCCCACAGGGCGGGTGCGTCGGCGCGAAGCGCCGGCGCCTTGAGGATGTTCACCTGCACGACCTGCGCCATACCGGCAACACCTACGCCGCTGAAGCTGGGGCCTCGCTGCGGGAGTTGATGAACCGGCTCGGGCACTCCAGTACGCGGGCGGCCATGGTGTACCTGCACGCGCGCGACGCTCGGGCGCGGGAACTCGCTGACGCGCTGGGGGAGCGGGCCGCGCGGGAGCTCGAAGATGCGCGGCAAAGCGAGGAACCCGCCGATGACGACACCGACGGTGACGACGCAGAGGGGGACGACGACGGCGACGGTTCGCCCTCGGCCGGCACCGACGGCTGAGCGACGGGCACACAGCGGGCACGCGGGGCCGTGAGCGCCCCTTGAAACAAGTGTGGCCAGGTCCCGGGTTGTCCCGGTTGACCTGGCCTTTCTCTGCTGAGAGCGGGTGACGGGAATCGAACCCGCGTTATCAGCTTGGGAAGCTGAAGTTCTACCATTGAACTACACCCGCAGTCCGCAGCCGTTTGTGCGGCTGCAACGAACATTACCTTATCTGAGGCGCGGGAGTGGTCGGTAACTCGCGGGCGGAGCAGCCGGTAAGTTCGTCTGCGTGCTGCTCTCCGATCGCGACCTCAGATCCGAAATCGAGTCCGGGCGTGTCACCATCGACCCCTACGAGCCCGAACTCATCCAGCCGTCGAGTATCGACGTCCGGCTGGATCGCTACTTCCGGGTCTTCGAAAACCACAAGTACCCCCACATCGACCCGGCTGTGCAGCAGCAGGATCTGACGCGCGTGGTCGAGCCCGACGACGATGAGCCGTTCATCCTGCATCCGGGAGAGTTCGTGCTCGCCTCCACCCACGAGATCGTCACGCTGCCCAACGATCTCGCCAGCCGGTTGGAGGGCAAAAGTTCGCTGGGGCGGCTCGGGCTGCTCACGCACTCCACGGCCGGCTTCATCGACCCCGGCTTCTCCGGCCACGTCACACTGGAGCTATCCAACGTGGCGACGCTGCCGATGAAGCTCTACCCCGGCATGAAAATCGGCCAGTTGTGCATGTTCCGGCTCAGTTCCCCCGCCGAGTACCCCTACGGTTCACCCCGTCACGGTTCTCGCTACCAGAACCAGCGCGGTCCAACGCCTTCGCGCTCCTACGTCAACTTTTCGCGCAGACGGATCTAGCGTCGCTGCTCGCTCTCCGCCGGGCCCACGCCACGGGCGGGGCCATCCTCAGCGGCACATGGGTCACAGAGGCGGCGGAGACTAGAAACCGGGAGCGCCGCTCGTTCAGTAGCCCCCGTAGCCGCCATAGCTGCCGCTCGCTCCATAGCCGCCGGTCAGCGGCGCCGGCCTCTGGCGCTTGGGGAGCAGGTAGGCGGCGAGCAGGCCGCCGAGGAAGCCGAACAGGTGCGCTTGCCAGGAGACGCCCTCGTTAGCCGGCAGCACTCCGAAGATCATCGTGCCGTAGAAGATGAGCACGCAGATCATGATGACGATGTCGCTCGTCTTGCGCTCAACGAAGCCGCGCAGCACCAGGTAGCCGAAATAGCCGAAGACCAGGCCGCTCGCGCCCAGTGTGGTGCTGCTCGCTGGGGAGATGAACCACACGCCCAAGCCACTGACGATGATGATGATCAGTGAGGCGGCGGCGAAGCGGCCCAACCCGCTGAACGCCACCAGCGCGCCGAGCACAAGCAGCGGCAGCGTGTTGGCGATCAGGTGTTGGAATCCGAAGTGCAGGAATGGGGCGAGAAAGATGTCCCCGAGTTCGTTGATATCGCGGGGTTGAATACCGTATGTGTCGAGGGCGTTACCAAAAAGGACGTCCAAGAACTCCAGTATCCACATCACCGCCGTGAGGCCGATGACGGTGAGGATGCCGCGTATCCGAGACTGCGTCACAGTTTCAACTCTATGTGAAGCGGTTCCGAGAGGCACGGAGGGGCGCGGAGGGGCGGTGCGAATGTGAAACCAGTGCTCACGTCGTGGACATGTGGATGCCCGTTGAGTAGTGATCTGAGCTGCGAAATTTCCTCAGTTAGTGACTCGATTCACAGCAGAGGGTTCTGTGACGTAAATCACAAATTGCCCTCTCTTGGAGCCTCTTTGGCTTGGCATAGGTCGGTGTTTGGACTTCCCGAACCTTAAACGCGTTATTTCGCCGTTACGATTCGCGACGAATATCCAGCTCTTCGGCTGTATGGTGACCTACCGGCCAAAAACGGATGTCACAGAGTGGCGTGCGCATGATGGCGGTCGGAGCTGGCATGGGACTGAAGTAGGGCCAGATGTGATCGTCACTCTGTGGGGTCCGGCTACATATGCCGTGGGAGCCGGCGTGGGAGGACTCGCCGAGTGGTGGGCCGTCGTCTCCAACGGCCGAAGAAGGACCTAAAGAGGAGACCGTGCCAGCAGTACGCGCAGACAGGCTCTACAAAATATTCGGTAAGCGCGCGAGTAGAGCCGTCGAACTACTCAACGATGGCCGCCATCGAGACGAGATCGCCGCCCTCGACGTCACAGCGGCTGTCGTCGATGTGAACTTCGAGGTTCGAGCCGGCGAGATCTTCGTCGTCATGGGCCTCTCCGGCTCAGGCAAATCCACCCTCATCCGCATGCTCAACGGCCTGCTGGAGCCCACCTCGGGCGTCGTCGAGATCGACGGCACCGACATCACGCAGTTGTCGGGTGCGGCGCTGCGGCGTCTGCGCAGCCAGAAGGTCAGTATGGTGTTCCAGCACTTCGCGCTGTTCCCTCACCGCAGCGTCGAGGAGAACGCCGCCTACGGCCTTGAGGTACGCGGCGTGCCTCGCGAGGAGCGGCTGGCGAAGGCGCGCGAGTCGCTCGCCCTCGTGGGGCTCGACGGGTGGGAGAACCGGCTGCCGGAGCAACTCTCGGGTGGTATGCGCCAACGGGTGGGCCTCGCCCGCGCCCTGGCCGCCGACACCGACATCATCCTCATGGATGAGGCGTTCAGCGCCCTCGACCCCCTGATCCGCCGCGACATGCAGTCTCAGTTGCTGGAGTTGCAGGCGACACTGGGCAAGACCATCGTCTTCATCACCCACGACCTCAACGAGGCCATGCGCCTGGGCGACCGCATCTGCGTCCTGCGCGACGGTCGCGTCGCCCAGATCGGTACGGCCGAAGAGATCCTCAACGACCCCGCCAACGACTACGTGGCCCAGTTCGTCGAGGATGTCGACCGTACCCGCGTGCTCACCGCCTCCTCGGTCATGGAGCCGCCCATACCGGTCATCGACCCCAACCACGGGCCCCGCACGGCACTGCGCACCATGCGGGAGAACCAGACCGTCTCCGCCTTCGTGGTGCGCCGTAACCGCCAGTTGGTCGGCGCGGTGCGCGAGGGCGTCATCGGCGAGGCGCTCAGCAGCGACGCCAAGGACCTGGAAGGTCTCATCGACACCGACATCGAACGCGTGCACCCCGACACCGCTGTCGCCGATCTTTTCCACCAGGCCGCAGAGAGCACCTACCCCCTTGCCGTCGTCGACGACGAGGGCCGGCTGGTCGGTGTCATTCCTCGGGTGACCCTGCTGGCCGCGCTGGGGGCCCAGAACAGCAGTGGTTCCGCGGCCGACTCGGCCGCCTCCGAGACCGCGGTCGACTCTCCCGCGCCGGCCCCGTCCGAGGAGTCCGACGCCAACGCTAAGGAGCCCCCGGAGGCTGTTGCCGCTGTCGAGGACGGCGTGGCCGACGAAGAAGGGAGCCGGCAGTGAGTTCCTCCCTCATTCCGTTCGAGGTCAACGTCCCCAGAATCCCCGTCGGGCAATGGTTCGACGACATCATCACCTGGATGCAGATCAACCTCGCGGCTCTCTTCGAGGTGATCGGCCAGGTCATCGAGGTCAGCGTCAACGCCCTGAGCGGGCTGTTCATCGAGCCCAGCCCTACCCAGCTCACTCTGATCGCCGCGGCGCTGGTCGCCATCGGTCTGGTCTCGAGCAAGCGTGCCAAGCCGGCCGGGATCGCCGTGGGCGTGTGGGCCGTGCTGGCGCTGCTTGAGCTGTTCACCGGCGCCGTCGCCACGGTGATCACGTCACTTCCCGCGCCACTGTTCCTGTGGGCGATGAACCTCTTCGGCGCCGATTTCGTCGCGCCGCAGTTGGTGTTGGCGCTGCTGCTGATCGCGGCCCTCGTCGCCATCAGCTTCGCCATGACCTCCCTGCGCTGGCAGTGGTACCTTGCCGCGGGCTCCTCCGTCGGCCTGCTGCTGTTCCTGGTGCTCAACATCATCGCCGCCGTGCAAATGCCGCTGCTGATGATGCTGCTGTTCGCGGGGCTGGCCTACGTCGTCTCGGGCTGGCGTCTGGGCGTGTTCACCCTGCTCGGCTTCCTGCTCATCATCAGCATGAATAGCTGGCAGGCCGCCATGAGCAGCCTCGCGCTCATCCTGGTGGCCACCGCCATCGCGGTCATCATCTCGGTGCCCATCGGCATCCTCGCCGCCTACAACGACCGGGTCAGCAGGCTCATCAAGCCCGTTTTGGACTTCATGCAGACGCTGCCCCCGTTCGTCTACCTGCTGCCGGCGATCGCCTTCTTCGGCATCGGCCAGGTGCCCGGCATCATCGCCACGATCGTCTTCTCCATGCCGCCCGGCGTGCGCCTGACCGAGTTGGGAATCCGCCAGGTCGACGCTGAACTCGTGGAGGCCGGTGAGGCGTTCGGCGCGCCCGACCTCCAGATCCTGCGGCGTATCCAGTTGCCGCTGGCGCTGTCCACGATCATGGCGGGAATCAACCAGGTGATCATGCTCAGCCTGTCCATGGTCGTCATCGCCGGCATGGTCGGCGCGGGCGGCCTGGGCAACGACGTCTACACCGGCATCGCCCGGGCCGACATCGAGATCGGCTTCGAGGGCGGTATCGCGGTGGTTATTCTGGCGATCTTCCTCGATCGCCTGACCGGAGCCATCACCCGTTTCTCACCCGCGGCCCGGGCCCAGCGCGCGGCCTCGACGTGAGTCTAAGACGCAGGTGAGGGTTCCGTTCCACGGTTCCCCAGGTGCCCGGGGCGCCGGGCACCGCCGGGAGTTGTCGTGAATACGTTCGCGGCGCTTCCTTCATTACACGCAGAGAGAGGAAAGAACGTGCCATTTATCGAACGTAGTGGCCGCAAGCTTGGTCTCGGAGCCGCCGTTGCCTCCCTCGCGTTGCTTGCCAGCGCCTGCGGCGGCAGCGAGGAAGGCGGGGTCTCCACCGAGTCCTCGGAGAGCGAGAGCGCCGGCGGCGGCGAGAAGAGCATCAGCATCGCCGTCATCCCCTGGGACGAGGACATCGCCGTCAGTAACCTGTGGAAGGTCGTTCTCGAAGAGAAGGGCTACACCGTCGAGCTGCAAAATGTCGACGTGGCCCCCATGTTCGAGGGCATCGCCCAGGGCGACATCGACCTGTTCCTCGACACCTGGCTGCCCGGCACTCACGCCGACTACTGGGAGCAGCACCAGGACAACGTCGAGGACCTCGGCTCGTGGTACGACAATGCGACTCTGGAGCTGACCGTCCCGTCCTACGTCGAGGACGTCAACTCCATCGCCGACCTCAAGGGCAACGAGGACATGTTCGGCGGCGAGATCGTCGGCATTGAGTCCGGCTCCGGCTTGGTGCGCACCACCAAGGAGGAGGCGATCCCCACCTACAGTCTCGACGACTACACCCTCGTGGAGTCCTCTACCTCGGCCATGCTCACCGAGTTGGACGACGCCATCAAGAACGAGGAGCCGATCGTCGTGACGCTGTGGCGGCCCCACATCGCCTACAGCGACTACGACCTGAAGGACCTCGAAGACCCCGAGGGCGCCATGGGTGAAGGCGAGAGCATCCACGCGATCGGTCGCACTGGCTTCTCCGAGGACTTCCCGGAGGTCAACGAGTGGATGCAGGAGTTCGCCATGGACGACCCGCAGTTGCAGTCCCTGGAGCACCTCATCCTCAACGAGAACGAGGACGACCCTGAGGCCGGTGCCCGCGCCTGGCTCCAGGAGAACCCCGACTACCTGAGCGGCATCATGGGCGAGGACGCCGAGGGCCTGGACTTCTCCTCCTAACGCTCCGCCCCGCCACTCAGCGGCGCGCTAGGCGTCGCACCACAGCGTGTATGGGCCGCGGTCCCCGTTCAATCGGGGCCGCGGCCCGCTGCTTGTGGGCCAGGGGTGGCGCTGTGCGACCGCTGAGGCACCGCCCCCCGCGGGAGGTCCGCGCCGCTCACTGTCCAGAGGTCAGGGACCGGTCGCGGTGCGGGATGCCGGCGGTGTTCATGAACGCCTCGACCCGCTGGGGCGAGGTCATGGCGGTCAACGGCAGGTAGGGGCGGCTGGCGCGCCGACCCTCCACGGAGGGGAAGACCCGTGGACGGCCGGTGAGGTCGCACAGGCCCAGCGACCGGGTGCGTCCCGGTAGGACGTAGTAGGAGCCGATGTCGCGGAACGGGATACGCACGATGTAGCGTCCCCGCACGTAGCGGAACTCGCCCTCGCTGACCTCCAGCACCGGTGCGCGCAGCCGCAGGGAGTGCACGACCAGCACGCCTGCGCCCACGAGCAGGAGGGCTCCCACCGTCAGGTTCACCCAGATCGTGGGGCCGAGTACGGCGAACGCCACCCCGAGTACGGCCAGCGCCACGCCGCCCCACATTTCGGCGTGCTTGCGTCCCACCGGGCAGATGAAGCGATGAGCCTTTTCGGTCACGGACACGCCTCTCTCAATGCGAGGACTTCAGAGGGATGGTGCGGCAGCGGGCGCCACTGAAACACTATCGGTTCACTCCCGCGGAAACGGCGAAAAATCATGACGGCGCAGCCGGAAATGCCGCGACTTTTCCTGCCCGATCCGGTGCCTGCCGACAGGCACACCCCGTTTCCCTGTCATGCCAGGCCATCGATCGTAGCGGCGAGATCGTCCAGGTAGCGCAACGTCTCGTCGCGCGGCATCGTGGGCAGGGTGACGAGCAGCCGGTCGGCGTCGAGCTCGGCAATGGCGGTGGCAAGCGTCTCCGGCTTGGCGCTCATCCCGAACACGGTCACCGGAAGGCGGGGGTGTTCTTCGGCGGCGCAGCGCCGGCGCAGTTCGGCGATACGCTCCCGCAGCGGTTCGACCTCGCCCCGCCACCGGGGCAACCAGCCGTCGCCGTAGTCCAGGACCCGGTCGATGACCGTGGGCGCTTCGCCACCGACCAGAACGGGCGGGTGCGGTTCCCGCACCGGCTTGGGCCAGCAGTAGATCGGGTCGAAGTCCACGAAGTCGCCGTGGTACTCGGCTTTTTCTTGCGTCCAGATCCGCTTGATGGCCTTGACGCGCTCTCCCATCAACGCCACCCGGCCGGCGGGGTCGGTGCCGTGGTTGCGCATCTCCTCACGGTTCCACCCGGCGCCGACCCCCAATTCGAAACGTCCGCCGCTGATGAGGTCGATCGAGGCGGCCTCTTTGGCCACCACGATGGGGTCGCGTTCCACCAGCAGCGCGATACCGGTGCCCACCACCAGTTGCTCGGTGGCCGTGGCTGCCGAGGCCAACAGCACGAACGGGTCAAGGGTGCGGTAGTAGCGTCGCGGCAGCTCACCACCGCCGGGATAGGGCGTCTCCCGGTTGGCGGGGATGTGGGTGTGTTCGGCTACAAACAGCGACTCCAGCCCCCGCTCCTCTAGAGCGCGCCCCAGTTCGGCTGGGCTGATCCCCTCGTCGGTGATGAACGTTGCGACACCGAACTTCATTTGTCTGCCCTCCTGGCATGGCCGTTGTCGCGCGGCGGTCGGTAGGCGAAAGCCGCCCTGCCGCGCGCCCCAGAGCGGGTGACCGCCTGTGGTGGCGGCCGGTTCCGGGGTGGCGAGACCTCACCGCGCTCGCCGAGGCGGCGGTATGACCGGAGGGGCCGCGCGAGGCGGCTGCCATGGGCGGCGCCTGAAGGTACCGCCGCAGCAACCGCGACACGAGGTCAGGCACTGGTGGCCGCTCGCCGGTCTGCCCCGCCGGCGGGCGCGTCTCCACACCGCTTGGGCGGCACCGCCGGGCAAGCGGGCCCGGACACGGTGTGGCGCACCCTTAACCCCCGGGCATACTTACCGCTCCTACCTACCACGACGGTGCGCATGCGCGCGAGGGGGCGACTCCCCGGCGTGCCGCCTTGCAGGTCGGCGGGTCCGGCCGGTCCGCCACACGAATCAGGGGCTGTGCGCCACCGTCGCCGGCGGTGATCGCTGTGGCTGGCCACGGCGACGCTTGCCTGACTTCTGGGGTGCTCGTGTCGTGGGGCAACCGTGGGTCTCAGTCGCCATAGCTCGTGACGGGTTTGCGCCAGATCCAGGGCCAGGTGCGGTCGCCGACGAGGCCGTCGGCGGGGCCGATCTCGGTATGGCCTTCGTCGCGGGCCTGCTGTTGGAAGGCGCGCACCACGTCGGCGGTCTGCGGCCCGTGGTAGCCGTCGACGCCGATCGACCAGCCTCGCTCGGCGAGGTGTTCCTGGTAGGTGCGGATGTGGGGGCGGTCGTCGGGCCAGTAGTAGCCCGAGTGGTTGCGCTCGTCGGCGGAGGGCGGGCCGAACCAGTGGCCCGCCGGGAGCGGGAACGCATACGGCGGTTCGGTGCCGGGGGCGACGACTCGGGGTTCGGTGGGGGTGTAGCCGCCGGGCCCCTCGGTGGGCATCCCCGCGCGCACCCAGGCGTAGAGGTCGTCGCCGGGGCAGTCGGTGGCGTTGACGTCACGGTGCCCCCGTTTGACCAGGGTGTGGCCCGCTCGGTCGCAGGCTTCGTCGTAGAGGGCGCGGATCGTGGCATGGGCGGCGTCGGTGGCGTCGCCGTCGGAGCCGATGAAGCACACTCCGATGCCGGAGATGTTGTGGCCACTGGCGTGGGCCCCCACGGTTTCCCAGCCGCGTCCCTCGTAGGCGCGGCCTTCGGCGTCGACGAGCAGGTTGTAGCCGATGTCGCTCCAGCCGTTGGAGTCCATGTGGAAGTCCTGGATGGAGCGCACCGGCTGTGAGACGGGGCCGGCAGAGTGGTGGACGACGAACTCGGTGCGCCGTGCCATGGGGACAGTGTTGCGGTTTCGCGGCGGACGAGCTCCCCACTCGCCGCGGCTGACGATATTGATCATGCTTCCAATATGGGAAGAAATCTTCTTTCTGAATAGGCGTACTGGCCAGTAGGTAGTGAGGTTTTTTGTAAGTTGTTTGGCGGTGTGCCTGTCGTGAGCGTGGTTTTGAGGCAGATGTGAAAAATGTTCTCCGTCAGTGGTTCCGATTTTCTTGGTAGATGTGAATTTTTCTCATGTTTTTTCATTTGTCTGTGTTGTGCAGGGCTTATGATTTTTCTGTTTCGGTGTTGTGGCTGGATTTTCGGGGGTTCTTAATCGTTTTATTTGGTTGTCCGTCTGGGGGTGCGCGTCGAGTTGCGCGTCAATGAAATTTCACCTGTGTGGTGACTGCATCTTCCGTGATCGAATTATTATGATTTTATTTTTATTGTTGTTTCTGTGTCCTCGGATGAGACAAGGGAAACGTGTCTTGTCATAAGGGTTTCCATGGCGTCGTCACTTTTGTGTGGCCGGCACGGGGCGGCGGCGCGCCCGGTGCGCTAACTCGCCTCCGACGGTGGCTCCGCTTGCGGTGTCTCGGCCTTGGGCGATGCCACGGACAATCCGGCCATGAGTCGCAGTCCCACCCGGAAAAGGTCGTAGGGAACGATGTCGGGCCCAACGAGGCTCTGTATCGTCAGTCCGATGTCCAAGGCGTTGATCAGCCGCAGGATGTGCTCGGGAGGCAGGTGGGCGAGTTCGCTCTCGGATGGGAGGGCGGCGGCCATAGTGGCGCTTTGGTCCTTGACACTCTCTGCCGCTAACACCTCACGGAGTTGCCGACGGACCTCGGCGCTGCGTCGGCTGTAGAGGATGAACTCCAGCAGCATTCGGGCGAACGGTTCGCGTTCGCCACTGGCGGTGATGCGCGCCCATTCCCGCCCCCATGTGTCCAGGCGCTCGTCTTCGGTGAGGTCGGGCGCGGCCATGGTCTGGAGGAAGCCCTGCTGCTCCTCAGGGCCGATCCGGTCGCGGATCACGTGGATGATCAGGTCGGTCTTGCCTTCGAAGTTGGAGTAGACAGCGCCCTTGGTCAGCCCGGCCTCCTTGGCGACATCGTCGAGTGAGGCGCCCTGGATGCCCTGTTCAGCGAAGATTCGTTCCGCTGCCGCCAACAGTTTGCGCCGGTTGTGTTCGCGTTGTTGCTGGCGGCTCAGTCGCTCCTCCACCACACACTCTCCTCGTCGTCGGGCCTCGTCGGGCTGGTTGACATCCTCAACAGTATTCAAATACTTTGCGGTATTTGAATACTGATTGGTATTTGAACGCTGGCATGAGGAGGCGACGATGGCCGTCCTGGAGGTCCGGGACCTGGTCAAGGAGTACCGGCGCGGTGTACGCGCCAACGACGGCATCTCCCTAGCCGTCAGCGAGGGAGAGTTCGTAGGACTGCTTGGCCACAACGGGGCAGGCAAAACCACACTGCTCGACCAGGTGGTGGGGTTGGCCAAGCCGACATCGGGATCGATCCACGTCGCCGGCCGCGACGCCGTGGCCGAGCCCGCCTTCGCCCGCGCCGCCTGCGCTGTGATGCCCCAGGCCCAAGCGCCCCTGTCGGGCATCACACCGCGCCAAGCCATCACGACGATGGCCCGCATCCGCGGGGCGGACAAGAGCCGGGCCCGCGAACGCACCAACCACCTGCTAAGCGCACTGGACATCGAAGCCTGGGCCGACACCACGGGCGACCGGCTCTCCGGCGGAGTTCGTCGGCTGACCGCGTTTGGCATGGCGGTCGTCGAGCCGGGCCGCGTTGTCATGCTCGACGAACCCACCAACGACGTTGACCCGGTGCGTCGCCGACTGCTGTGGGACTACATCCGCTCGCTGGCAGGCGATGGGCACGCGGTGCTGCTGGTCACCCATAACGTCAACGAGGCCGAGCGCAGCACCGACCGCCTCGTGATCCTCGACGCCGGACACGTGGTGGCCGAAGGCACGCCTGCCGAGTTGCGCGCCCGGGCCGAGGGCGAGCTGCGGCTGGAGCTGACCGCCGCCACCCCCGAGTCGCCGCTCCCCCAAATTGAAACGGCGGGCAGCCCACGCCGCGACGGGCGCCGTATCACTATGCCCATCACCGCCGATCACGCCGAGGAAGCCCTCAACCGGGCGCAACACCTCCGTGCCAACGGCGACATCGAGGAATTCGCGCTAACCCCTGTGAGCTTGGAGGATGTCTATGTCGGACTTGTCGGCACCGGCGGCAGCAACGGCGACGAGCGCGCCGGAGGCGACGGGGATGGGACGCCCGTCAGCAGCGGAGATGAGGCTGAGCCGGCCGGGTCACTGGTTTCGTAGCTATGGTCTGCTGCTGACGTGGTCGCTACTGCGACTGCGCAGCATGCTGGTGCTCTTCACCGTTCTTCAGCTCGTGCTTTCGGTGTCGATCGTGCTGGGCTTCGCGTTCCTCATGCCCGAGGTCGACCAGCAATCCGCGAGCTACCTCGCCACCGGCGCCCCCACGATCGGGGTGATCGTGGTCACCATGGTGATCGCACCGCAGATCATCAAGGACGACAAGCTCAACGGGTTCTTCGACTACCAACGCACCCTGCCGGTGCCACGCTTGGCGACACTGGCCGCCGACGCCACCATCTGGATCGCTGTGTCCATCCCCGGCATCATCGCGGGGCTGATCGCCGCGGGGCTGCGTTTCGACCTGGACTACCGGCTGAGCCCGATGATCGCCGTGGCGCTACCGCTCGTCGCAATCGCCTGCATCGCCCTGGGCTACGCCATCGTCTACGGGCTGCCCCCGGGGCTGGTGAGTGTGGTCAGCCAGGTTCTCGTCTTCTTCGTGCTGCTGTTCTCTCCCATCACGTTCCCCGCCGAACGCCTGCCCGACTGGCTGGCCGCCGTCCACGCCCCGCTGCCGCTGACGTACACGGCTCAAGCTGTCCGGGAAAGCCTCATGGTGCCCGCCGGCGGGATCTCCTGGCAGCCCTACGCGATGCTGCTGCTGTGGGGAGCCATTGGCCTGGCGGTGGCCTCCTGGGTCATGGCGCGCAGGAGATGAGGCCCCGCAGTGCCAGTCGCTCGGAACTGTCGGCCCTCTCCTCCAAACGAGAGATTCCACGAGGGCGCTGATCCTGGGCATGAGACGAGGGAGTTCAACGCCGAGTCGCGAGACAAGGCGTGAACTCCCTCGCTTGGGCACTTTACGAGACCACCCGCCGCCTGCTGCGGCGGCATCGTCTGGATCTGGCGTCCCGGACGGGCTTTCCCCTCGGTAGAGCGACGCCCCCTGGTCGCCCCGGCCCTGATGCAGGGTGCTCTTCGGCTTGGGTGCCGGAGCGCGGTGATGGAGCCGCTCTGGGCGCCATGATCGCCACGAAGGGCGCCGAGCGGGCGCCCTTGGCCGGTCTGGGCCTGCCAGTTTCCTTGGCTCCCCCTCGTATTGCGTATGTATAGTTGCGTGCGTGGAGTCGCTGCGCATGTCGGAGGAGCCGCGGACCACGTCCACCGGTGAAATCGTCAAGGTGGTGCGGGACCGTGGCAAGGACTGTGGCGCATGAGCCGGGAGCTACCAGTCTTTGGCGGTGAGACCCCCCGCACCCCCTGCGCCCGTGCCCTGGTGCGCTGCGGAGCGGAGGAGAAGACCGGCGAAGTCCTTGGCAGCGCCGTCCCTGGTGGGGCGCGTGGACTGGTGGGCTCAGCTTGCCGGTACCCGGGCGTGCACGCGATCAGTACGCCCACCACCGGACACATGTCGCGAGGAGCGTCACCGGGTGGTGTGGGTTTCCACTCCACGCCCACGCTCCCTTCCACGATGGAACGAACCCGCGCCAGAGACGACGTCTTGCACGGGAACGCTTAGCTGATCAGAGACGCTGACCGGGGCATCTTGCCGACGGTGTCCCAGCCGTGGGGAGCCGAAGCCGCCCGAGGCCGACCTGGTGAGGTGCCACGTGTCCTCGTCGGCCGCTCGCAGGAGGAAACCATGAAGGTGATCGTGGTCGGTGGCGGCATCGTCGGGGTGAGCGCGGCCTACCGTCTCACTCAGCGCGGTGTGGCCACCACGCTCGTTGACCGCGCCGATCTGGGGCAGGCCACCGGGGCCGGCGCCGGCGTGATCTTCCCCTGGCCGTTTCCCGACGCCTCCCCGCAGGCGCGCTCGTTCTGCCTGGCCGCTGCCGCGCACTACCCCACGCTGATGGCCGAGATCACCGAGGAGGGTGGTCCGCCCACCGGCTACGAGCAGGTCGGCGGTGCCGCCGTCGCCGATGACCCTGCCACGGTCGACGCCGAGTACCGGATGCTGAGCGAGCTGGCCGGCCGGCCCGGCTACGAGGGGCTGGGGCCGGTGAGCCGCCTCGGTCCGGGGGAGCCCGCCGTGCGCTTCCCCGCGCTGCGCGAGGACTACGCCGCGACGTGGTGCGCCGGTATGGTGCGGCTCGACGGCGACCAGACCCGCGCCGCGCTGCTGTACGCCGCCGAGGAGCGGGGACTGCGCCGCCGCGCCGGCGACGCCGAGCTGATCGTCGAGCGCGATCGCGTCAGCGGCGTGCGGGTGGGCGGGGACGAGTTGCGCGCCGACGCCATCATCGTCGCCGCCGGGGCGTGGTCGGCTGGACTGCTGCGCCCCTTCGGCGTCGAGCTTCCCCTATCCCCGATGCGCGGCCAACTCGTCCACTTCTCCCTGCCTGACCAGCGCACCGGCGCCTGGCCGATCGTGCGGGTTTCCGACCGGGCCTGCTACCTGTTGGCCTTCCCCCCGAACCGGGTGGTGGTCGGCTCTACGTTCGAGCCCGACGCCGGATTCGATCGCCGCGTGACGGCGGCGGGGGTTCGCCATGTGCTGTCCCTGGCGCTGGAGACCGCCCCCGGTCTCGCGGAGGCCACGGTTGCCCAGACCCGCGTGGGATTTCGGCCGGCCAGCGCCGACGGCGAGCAATTGCTCGGTCCCCTCCCGGCGTTGCCGGGCGCGATCGTGGCCACGGGCCTGGGGTCGCAAGGGCTGACCTTCGGCCCGTACCAGGGAGCCGTCGCGGCGCGGTTGGCGCTGGGTGAAGACCCGGAGCTGGACTTGACGCCGTTTCGCCCCGACCGCGCCGTGGCCACCCCCTGATAAGGGCGGGGCTGCGGCTGCGGTGGCGCCCGCGGCGGTCATTCGGCTCGCTGGTCGTCGGCTTCTTCCTCTCGCGTGGGCGCGGGCGCTCCCGTCAAGGCGCGCCGCCCGACCGCCATTGCGGGTGCGACCGGGCCTGCACAGTGGCCGGTGGTCCCGTCAGCGGGGCAACCCTGTCAACACGAGCAGCCGTCGCCGTCGCAGCAGTCGCAGCCGCCGTGCTCGTGGTCCGCGTCTTCGCCTGCGGTGACCAGCAGCGGGGGAGCGCAGCAGGCGTCGCCGCGCCAGGCCTCCCGGCCTTCCCTGACCGCGAAGCCCGCGATCACCAGCGCCGCGAGTGGGTCGGCGAACCACCAGCCGAACAGCGCGTTGAGCGCCAGCCCCACCAGCAGCACTGCCGACAGGTAGGTGCAGATCAGCGTCTGCTTGGAGTCGGCGACCGCGCTGGCCGAGCCGAGTTCCCTGCCGGTGCGGCGCTCGATGTAGGACAGCAGCGGCATGACGATCACGCTGGCCGTCGCCAGGCCCAGCCCCACGTTCGACGGCTCGGCCTGCACGCCGCTGACCAGGCCACGCACGGCCTCGAAGGTCACGTAGGCAGCCAGGACGAAAAACGACACCGCGATGACGCGCAGCGCCACCCGTTCCCGCGCTTGGGGGTCGCGCCCGGCGAACTGCCAGGCCACCGCGAGTGCGGAGGCCACCTCGATCGTGGAGTCCAGCCCGAAGCCGATGAGCGCCGCCGACGACGCGAGTGCACCGGCGGTGATGGCCACGATGGCCTCGATGACGTTGTAGGCGATGGTGGCCCCGACGATCAGCCGTACCCGCCGGGTCAGGATCGCCCGTCTGTCTCTCGCTGCCGGCGCGGCCGTCATTGCGTGACCTCCTCGGGGAGGTCGGGTTGCTGCTCGGCGAGGGCGTCGGTGCCGTAGGCGGGGCACAGCGCGACCGCCGATCCGGTGCCCTCCAGCAGGTTTTCGGCCGCCCCCAGCAGGTCGAGCAATTCAGGGCGGGCCACGGAGTAGAAGGACTGGCGTCCCTGTGGGCGGTAGTCGACCAGCCCGCACCCGCGCAGGCACGCCAGGTGCTTGGACACGGTCGACTGCGCCAGCCCCAGCAGCTCGGTCAGGTCGGCCACGCGCGCCTCCCCGTGCGCCAGGTGCCGCAGCAGCGCCAGCCGCACCGGGTCCCCCAACGACCGGAACAGCGAGACCGCCGGTGTCAGTTCGGCCTCGCACCCGCCCCCGCCGTCGTCAGCGGTGTATATACCAGCAGCATTCATCGCCATAAGGCGATGATATTCCGATAGTGGAATCTTTCGCTAGGGGTGGATGCGTAGTGGCATCGACCCCTTCCGCTGTGCGCCGCAGCCGCTGCTTGTCGTCGTCGGTGCTTTGTTCCCGGGGGTCTGCTGGCTGCGCTTGCTCAGCTCGTGCTCCGGAATTTCCGCTGTGCTCGTCTGGCTCCCGTTACTTCTCGGGCTGCCGAAATCGCGCAGCGATCGAGGCGCGAGCGGCGGTGTAAGAGCCAAGCCAGCTCAACCACCGTGCCGGGAGCCACAGCAACCTTCGGGCGGTTTCCTGCGCCTCTCGCCACTTTGGCCGCTATACGGATGGCTCCTCCGAGGCCTACTGTTTTCTCGTTCGGCAGTACCCCTCCGATCCGGCAGCTCATTTCCATAACCGGGGTTTCGGTTCGCCGGATGCCGGTCGTCCGTGAGCGGCGATCGCGGCGGCTCAGCCTCCCGAGCCGATTTCGGTGATGGCGGCCTCGATGCGTTCGGCTAGTTCGAGGTCGAGTTCCGTCACCGCGTCCACCGACTCGGTGCGCACCGTGAACCGCACGCCCTCGGGGGTGTCCTCGTAGCGCGGCCCGTGCTTCAGGGCGTGGGCCTCTCGGTCTACCTGCGTCAACAGTGGCCTTAGACGTTCAGGTGGCAGTTCCACCGAGCGGCTCAGGCGGCTGGTGTCGCCCTCCCATTCGGGCAGTCGCTGGCGCATGGCGGCCACATCGTCCTCGCTGATGCGGGTCGGTGTGTCGGTGGGGGCATCGGTGCGACCCGCCGCACCCACAGGGTCGGCTGCCCACTGCGCCAGCTCCCGCGGTAGTGCCGAACTCAGCATCTCCTTCAGATCCGGGTCCGTGGACACGAGTTCGGCCAGCACCACGCGCGCCAAGTGCAGGGCGCGTTCGGGTGGGCAGCCAAGGTCGAGCGCCACCTCCTGGGCCAGGCCACCCGACTCCGGCAGCGGTTGCGCGCCGTCACCATGTACCTCGTCGCGCAGCGACGCGGGCAGATGCCGTGCCAACTGGTCACGGCTGCCCGCGTCGAGGTGGCGGGCTAGCGCGGCGATGATGCTGGGCAGCGCCCGACGCGCCTCGGCCGCGTCGGTCACCATGTCGTGCGCGGCGATCCCGTCGACCAGTTCCTGGTGTGTGGCCATGTCGTCCCCCTGTGCCTACGGCTGCCGTACGGCGTCGCGTGGCGGGCCGGCGCCGGCCGGCACATCTCACGCCCTTCCCCTGCGCTGGGGCGGGAGGAGGTTGCGTTGGCCGCTGCCGCCAGGCGCTCTCCGCTCTTGTCGTGGGGATCGGCTTCCCCCACCGGTGCCGTCCAAACGGTACGGACTGTCGTCGCCCCAGCGCTGGAGGAGAGAGACGCGAGCGGCAGGTCAGGTCCCTTGGGGGAAGGTGAGGACAGGAGCGGAACGTGTCCCGGCGGGGCACCGAGGAGTTGTCCTGGTAGCCGGCCCTGGCACGTCTCGCCTAGCGCGGGAAGAGTGGGCGCGGGGCCCAGCCAGCGCAGAGGCACCTCCCGCTCGGCAGCGAGGGTCAGAGCTGGAAGACCCGTTGGGCGTTGCCTCCGAGAAAGAGGCGTGTGGTCTCCTCGTCGAGCTCAAGCGAGGCCAACTCCGTTAGTGCTTTCTCGGCGGTGATCATCGGGTAGTTAGTGCCGAACAGCACCTTGTGCCTGCCGTGGGAACGTAGGTAGTTCACCAGTTCGGTGGGGTAGCGGCGCACGGTGTAGGCGGAGGTGTCGATGTGGACGTTGGGGTATTTAGTGGCCACGGCGATCATCTCGGTGGTCCAGGGGTAACCGATGTGGCCTGCCACGATCGTCAGCTCCGGAAACTCTAGGGCCACGTCGTCCAGGTAGGGGATGGGCCGGCCGGTCTCGGAGGTGCGCAGCGGCCCAGTGTGGCCGACTTGAGTGCAGAAGGGGATGCCGAGCTCGACGCATTCGGCGTACAGCGGGTAGTAGCGCCGGTCGTTGGGCGGCAACCCCCACAGCCATGGCACGATGCGCAGCGCCTTGAACCCCAGCTCGTTGACGGCGCGGCGCAGCTCCCGCACGGCCGCCATCGGCTGGCGCACATCCACCGATGCCACGCCGGCGAACCGCTCCGGCGCCGTGGCCACGACGGCGGCGACTTCGTCGTTGGAGATCAGGGGCCCCTCAGGGCCGTACCAGGCGCTGAGCAGTGCACGGTCGACGCCGCCGGCGTCCATGGCGGCCACCGTCAGCTCTGGGGAGGGTTCCTCGGTGGGGATTTGCTCGCCCACCCATCTACGCAGGGAGGCGAGCATGTCTTGCTGGAGAAACCGCAG
Source organism: Salinactinospora qingdaonensis (assembly GCF_039539445.1). Classification (NCBI taxonomy): domain Bacteria; kingdom Bacillati; phylum Actinomycetota; class Actinomycetes; order Streptosporangiales; family Nocardiopsidaceae; genus Salinactinospora; species Salinactinospora qingdaonensis. The sequence continues at coordinate 119,954 of NZ_BAABDD010000006.1, read as the reverse complement.
GGTGGGGTGCTGGGCCCACACGTCGATGACGGTCATTGGGGCTCCGTGAAAGGGGTGGGGTGGGTGGTGGGCATTGTCTCCGTGACGCGTTGAGCGACCGTACCCCCACGGTACTACTGGTGAGTAACTTTGGGGTGGTTATGACCAAACCCGCCCCGCCCCACCACACAACCGGCCCGGCCGCCTACGCGGCCGGGCCCGTCCTGTCCTCACGTCACATCGGCGCGCCTCCCGTTCACGCGGCCACGCCGTGCATCACTCGCCGGTGCCGCTGGCTCCCACCAGCGTCGCCGGCCGGGCGCTGTCGGCTCCCCCAATCGGGGCTTCCCCAGCGCGGCCGGGGTGCCGCGGGCCGCCGGTCTCGGGGCTGTCGGCGGCGGTACCGGGATTTCCGGTGCCGATGAGCCAGTTGTCCACCGTGGCTTGCGCGTGCTCCCGGTAGGCGTGCCACAGGCTAGCCAGTTTCCGCTCGCGCATAGTCACCTCCATCGTTGCGTTCGTCGGGCGGTGGAGGGGATGGGCCGGGCCGGTTCGCCGGTTTCCCGGCCCGCGCGGGTCGGCTGGATCGCCGGTCGACGCCCTCCCCACGGCCGAAGCCGGGGGCCGCGCCGCTGGAAACCGATTAGGCGTTGATCTGGCGGGACTGGCCCTCACCCGCACCCACGCTGATCTTGCGCGGCTTGGCCTGCTCTGCCACGGGGATGCGCAGGGTCAGAACTCCGTCGGCGTACTCAGCGTCGATGTTGTCGGCGTCCAGCGTCTCGCCCAGGAACAGTTGCCGCGAGTACGTGCCGGAGGTCCGCTCCGTCACCACCGCTTCGTGCCCCTCGACGAGGTTCTTGCGCTCGGCCTTCACCGTGAGCACGTTGCGTTCGACCTCCAGATCGATGGAGTCGGCTTGGACCCCGGGCAGGTCGAACTGGACCACGAACGTGTCGCCGTCGCGGTAGGCGTCCATCGGCATCACGGCCGGCCGTGCCGTCTCGTTGAACAGGCGCTGGGTCAACCGGTCGAAGTCGCGGAAAGGGTCAGTGCGCATCAGCATCGTTGGTCACCTCCTGAAGTTCACTCAGCTAACCTGAAGCAACCTCACGCAAGTTTTATACCACATCCATGAGCCAATAAACATATAAGAGATAATGAACAAAGCTTCTGCGTGGAAAGGAGGTACTCATGTCGTCACCGGAAGACCCCTACGCGGTTCTCGGGGTGCGCAGCGACGCGACACAGGAGCAGATCCTGCGCTCCTTCCGCGCGCTGGCTCGGCGCTATCACCCCGACACCAGCGGCGGTGACCACGATGCCTTCGCTCGCGTCCGCGCCGCCTACGAGACGCTGGCCGATCCTGCCCGCCGTGCCGCCTACGACGCCGCCTACCGTCCGCGTTCCTCACGCACCCCACGGTCCCCGGGCATCACCCGGATTCCGGTGCGCGTCCGCGACGACGCGCCACGGCGCGGGTCCGACATCACCGCCCGCCTCAACCTTGGGCTTGCCGAAGCGGTGGGCGGCGCTACCGTTGACGTCGACCTCGGTGGTGGAGATCGGGCCCAGGTCAGTGTCCCTGCCGGTGCCACCCACCGGCAGCGGCTGCGCGTCCGGGGCGCAGGAGAGGCCGGGCGCAACGGTGGGCCGCGCGGCGACCTGCTGGTTACTCTGCTCGTGTCCGACCACCCCACCTATTGGCGCGTAGGGCGTGACCTGCACACGAGTCTTACCTTGAGCTATCCGGAGGCTGTCGCCGGCGCTGTCGTGGCCATCACCACTCTGCTTGGCAAGGAGGTGCATCTGACCGTTCCCCCCGCTACCGCTCCAGGTGATCGGCTGCGTCTCCCCGGGCACGGTGTTCCCGGAGGAGCCCAGCGGGCGGCCGGCGACCTCGTCGTCCACATCGCCCTCGACATCCCTACTCGCCTCGCCCCCGAGCAGCACACCGCCCTTAATCGACTCGCCGAAGCCCTCCCTCCACCAGCGAAGGACCCACGCCGTTGACCGACGCACGCCCTGGCCCCGACCACGCCCTGTACACCATCTCAGTGGCCGCGGAACTAGCCGGTATATCCCCACAGACCCTGCGGCTCTACGAGCAACGCGGCCTGATCACCCCGGCTCGTACCCAAGGCGGTACCCGTCGTTACAGCGACAATGACATTGCCCGGCTCAACCGGATCAGCGAGCTCGTCGCCGCCGGCGTCAACCTCACCGGCGTTCGCCACATCCTCGAACTGGAGGATGAGAACACCCGGCTACGCGAGACCGAGCCGGCCCAGCAGCGGGCCGACTCGGCGGACGAATGGGGGTAAACCCCCGGGCAGCCCTACAGCACTGCTCTGAGCTTGAAAAACACCGGCGTGAACGCTTCGCCTCACGGCTGGCTGGGCGGTTTACTGAGGGGCATGAGTGGTGAAGGCGAAGCGCGGCGCAATGGGCCGAGGAGCCTGCTGGGGCGGGTCCGGCACGCGGCGCGCCACCCCGAGCGGGTCTACCCCTACGCGCGGCGGTGGGCCCGGGACATGCGGCTGCGGCTGGGCAGCCGGGACCATGTCAGCTACTACCGGGCGGTGATGGCCCACGACAGCGCCGAGGACCCCGACTCCGCCGTGGGCAGCGCCACGCGCGACAGATGGCTGGCGCTGGGGGAGATGCAGTTCGACTACCTGGTCGAGCACGGTCTCAAGCCAGACGACCATCTCCTGGAGATCGGGTGCGGAAACCTGCGTGCGGGCTGGCGGTTCATCAACTACCTGGACCGTGGCCACTACTACGGCGTCGATATCTCCCCCGACATCTTGCTGGCCGCCCAGCAGACGCTGTGCCACTACGAACTCCAGGACAAGCTTCCGCGGCTGAGCCTCGTCAACGATCTCAAACTGGAGTTCCTCCCCAGCGAGCACTTCACGGTCATCCACGCGCACAGCGTGTTCTCCCACTGTCCGATCGAGGTCATCGACGAGTGCCTGGCCAACGTAGGGCGGTTGCTCCAGCCGCATGGATTCTTCGATTTCACGTTTAACCAGACCACCGGCCGCGAGCACCACGTGCTCCATGAGGACTACTACTACCGTGTCGACACGCTGCTGCAACTGGCAGCACGGCACGGCTTGAACGGGGCGTTCATGCCGGATTGGGAGGAACGCCCGCACCGCCAATCCAAGATCCGCCTCACCAAGCCACAGCGGGAGCCACAGCAGGAGTAGGGGCGGGCAACTCTGTGGCCGGGTGCCCAGGGGGCACCCGGCCACATGCCGCCGGCTCTCCCGTGTGGTGGTGTTAGGTCACGGCATCCAACCGCCACTGCTGGCAGGTGTTGTCGAGCCAGCTCCATTGGCGCACGTCCGCGCCGTCGGCGGTGTCGCAGTTGGCGACGTCGAGCACCTTGCCGCTGTTGGCGTTCTCGACACGTACCCAGCCGCCCTCATCGGTGGTGACCAGTCGGAACCGCTGGCAGGTGTTGTCGAGCCAGCTCCATTGGCGCACGCCGGCGCCGTCGGCGGTGTCGCAGTTGGCGACGTCGAGCACCTTGCCGCTTTGGGCACTGATGATCCTGCTGGTGTCGTCGCCGAGGTCGTCGAAGCTCCACCGCTGTTGCGCGCTGCCGTCGCAGGCGCGCTGGGCGACGTTGACCCCGTCTGCGCCGGAGCCGTCGACCACCTCCAAGCACTTGCCGCTGTTGCGGTTGACCAGCGTGTAGCCCGTGGGGGTGGCCGCGGTCTCGCCGGAGGGGGCGGCCAGTGAGACGCCGGTGGCCACGGGGACACCGAAGTCGGGGGTCCCGTCGGCGTTCCACGTGAATTCCTGGGCGCGGGTGGTGCGGCCGTTGTCGCAGCCATCGGACTCGGCGTCGTTGGCGTGGTAGACGATCCAGCTCTCCGTGCCATCGGGCGAGGTGAAGAACCCGTTGTGGGCGGGGCCGTAGACCCCGGCGGCGTCGTTGCGCTCGAACACCGGTTCCGGTGACTTGTCCCAGGAGGCGGCGTTCATGGGGTCGCCGCCGTTATGGGTGAGGAGGCCGAGCTTGTAGTCGGGGGTGTTGCAGAAGCTGGCCGAGTAGACGATGAATGTTTCCCCGTTGTGGTAAAGGGGTTCGGGTGCTTCGAGGACCGGCGCACCCTGACGTTCCCAGTCGTAGGTGGGCCGGGCCAGTTCGACCCGGGGACCGCCGACGGTGTAGGGGTCGATCAGCGGCATGATGAACAGGTTCTGCGAGTCCGTCCCGTAGTAGCTGCCCATGAGGTACATCCGACCGTCAAGGCGCAGGATGCTGCCGTCGATCTGCCAGGTGTCGTTGGCGGGATCGGTCAGTTCGCCCCGGTAGACGTAGGGGCCCATCGGGTCGTCGCCGGTGCTTTCCAGCACGTGGATGCGTTGAGTGGGCACGTAGTCGGTGACGTCCTCGCCGGCGCTGTAGTAGATGTACCAGCGCGGGCCGTCCGGCCCCTCCAGCCGGTACATCTCCGGCGCCCACATGTTGCAGCACCGGGAGGAGTCGGTCTCCTCATAGACCTGCACGCTCGGCGCGGTGCGCAGCCCTTCCAGCGTGGGGGAGCGCCGCATGGTCAGCTCGGAGGTCCAGCTCGTCGTGATCAGGTAGTAGTTGCCTTCGTAGTACTGAATCCAGGGGTCGGCGCCCTTTTCGGTCTTGATCGGGTTGGTGTAGGAGGTTGCCGCGTCGGCTTGTGGTGCGGCCAGGGCCAGCGCCAGGGGCACCAGCAGGGTCACCAGGGCCAGGAGCGCGAGAGGGGTGGTGGTCATCCGGTGTGTGGTCATCGCCGTCTCCTTGTCTGGCCGCGCCGGTGCGAGGGCGCGACCGCAGGGGGATGAGGAACGGTGCGGTGAGAGAGCGGATGGCGGATCGTGGTGGCCCGGGCGGCAACGCCGTCCGATTGTTAGCGCTAACATTTCACGCCGTCGGTGTCGGCTCGATTCTGGCCTCCTGGGGGATGAAGGGGGTCAGCGCGGCTGCTGAACACCCGGCAATGTTAGCGGCGGGTTACAGTGGGTTGCCGCCCGGTTTCCCGTTATTGTTAGCGCTCACTCGAGTCCCGTCAAGGGCCCATGAGGCGACAGACCCGGGGCGAGCGGGACGATCTAGGACGATCTACCTGCACAGCCGGCATTGTGGCCGATGAACGACGAATCAGCTCAGGTGCTCGCTTCAGCGCGGCAGTCGCGCGCCGTCGCGGTCGACACGCACGAAGGGTGCGCTCACGGTGCGGTCGACCAGCCGCCGGTAGGCACCGGGGCGGCGGAACGCACCGCCCCAGGTCCCTTCGCGCCGGTAGGCCCGCAGCGCGGCCAGGTCCAGCACCGCCGGGTACACCCCCTCGGCTTCACCCGCCTCGGTGACGAGCATGTCTCGGGAGCCCTCCGACCCGAAGGCGATGCCGTCGAAGGCCACGGAGTGGCCCAAGCCGGGACCGGCGTAGTTGGCCATCGCCATCGCGGCCATGTTCTCGTAGGCGCGCGCCCGGAACTGGGCGAGCCGGTTGCGTTCCAGCTCACAGGCGTTGGGGGTCAGCACGACCTCGGCCCCCGCCAGCGCCAACTCCCGGGCGCTCTCGGGAAACTCCCGGTCGTAGCAGATCATCGCGCCGACCGTCACCGTGCCGGCGGCGGTGTCCAGGGCACACACCCCGAACTCCCCGCCCGGCGTGAGAGCGGCCTCGGGCAGGGCGAAAGCGCAGGTGTGCACCTTGGCGTAGGTGAGGACGAGCCGACCGTGCCGGTCGATCAGCGACACGGTGTTGCGCGGCGGTCCCTCCCACTGCTCCAGGTAGGTGAGCGCGATCGCCATGTCCAGTTCGGCAGCCAGGGCGCGGAAGTGGGCCACGAAGGCCGAATCGTGGGCGATCGCCGCACCGGCCCAGACCGCTTCGGGCGGCGGTTGCTCAACCGGGGGTGCGCCCTCCCACAGCTCCGGGTGGCGGTACCGGTCGGCCTCGGCCGCCGTGGTGGGGACGGTACTGGTGTAGCCGTTGCTCCACATCTCTGGGAACAGCGCGATATCGGCATCCAGCGCCCGCGCCCGGCGGCAGGCTTCCTCGCCCCTGGCGAGGTTGGCCGATAGGTCGGGGCCCGGGGGCGTCAGTTGCAGCAGCGCGACGGTCAGCCGACTCACGTGACCCCCTCGGCGGTCGTCTGTGTTTGCGACGAGGTGAAGGCGCAGCGACAACCGTTCCCGAACTCTGCGGCGAGGCCTCCATCGGCGGTGTTTCCCTCCCATGTGGCGCGCGGGCCGCCCGTTCAGCGCCGGATGCGGCCCTGGCGCAGGAGCCGGTATCGGCCACGGCGGTGCGTCCCCGGCTCAATATACCGGCACCGTTTCGTCACTTACGGTGACGTCCAACTGGCGCGCTCTGCCGATCGCCCGGGAGGAGGGAGGCCGCGCGGGTGAGGAACCGAGGGTGAAGCGCGAACGTCAGAAGCATCGGATGACGCCACACTCCCATGCCGGCGCCACCGAACTCCTCCCGAGGTCATACCGACCGCCCCTGACCCCACCAGCGACGAGAGGCAGTGGTAGCCACCCGCGACTGTACACACCTAACCGTCCCCGCCATCCCGATCGCACCCGCGCCGTTTTTCGTTGGATGCAAAGGACTTATGAGGCATAAATATGACCACCCCTGAGGCAAGCGCGGCTACCCACGATGTCGAGCAACAGCCGGCCGAAACCGTGATCGAGGTCCGTGACCTGCGCATGCGCTACGGCAGCACCGACGTCCTCAAGGGAGTCGACTTCAGTGCCCACCCCGGCGAGGTGCTGTGCCTGCTGGGGCCCAACGGAGCAGGCAAGACCACCACAGTGGAGATCCTCGAAGGGTTCCGGCTGCGCTCGGGCGGCGAGGTGACCGTGCTGGGCACCGACCCCGCGACCGCCGGTGAGGCGTGGCGCGCCCAGGTCGGGCTCGTGCTGCAATCGTGGCGCGACCACGCCAAGTGGAAGGTGCGCGAGCTGCTCGCCTACCTCGGCGTCTTCTACGCGCCCCACAGCACTCCCGACCGTCCCCGCCCCTACGACACCGGTGAACTGCTCGAACGGGTCGGGCTCACCGAACACGCCAACAAACGCATCTCCGCCCTCTCGGGTGGCCAGCGCCGCCGGCTCGACGTCGCTATCGGCATCGTGGGCCGCCCCAGGCTGCTCTTCCTCGACGAGCCCACCGCCGGCTTCGATCCGGAGGCGCGCCGCGACTTCCACGAACTGGTCCACAACCTCGCCGCCGCCGAAGACACCACCATCCTGTTGACCACCCACGACCTTGACGAGGCCGAGAAGCTCGCCGACCGCATCCTGATCCTGGCCGGCGGGCGCATTGTCGCCGACGGCTCCGCCGAACAGCTCGCCGCCGAGGTCGCGCGCGAGAGCGAGGTGCACTGGCGCCATAACGGCGAGCGCCACAGCCACGCCACAGTCGAGTCCACCGAGTTCGTCCGGCAGTTGTTCGAGCGTCACGGCAGCGAGATCACCGATTTGGAGGTGCGCCGCGCCAGCTTGGAGGACGTCTACCTCACGATGGTGCACCGCCACGAGACCGGTCAGGTCGACGCCGCCGCCGACGAATTCACCCGGGGGGTCCGATGAACACCACAACGAACGCGGTTCGCGCCGGCGCATGGCGGGGCTGGGTCGAGTTCCGGCAGTCGCTTACCAACGCTCAGGACCTGCTCGGCTACTTCCTCATGCCGGCGGTTTTCCTCGTCATCTCCTTCAGCGTCGGTGGCGAGACGATCCCAGGGACGCAGATACCGGCCGGGGCTCTGATCATGGCCGGCGCGGTCGGCTTCCTCGTGTTCATCGCCGGCGGCATGACGGTGGCCCAGATCCTGGCCATGGAGCGCGAGGATGGCACGCTGTTGCGCTCCAAGGCCGTCCCGCAGGGCATGCTGGGCTACTTCGTCGGCAAGACCTGCTACATGCTGCTCATGACCACCCTGGGGGTGGCCATCATCGTCGTGCCGCCGGTGCTGCTCATCGACGGCTTCGCAGTGCAGGGGGTCGCCGGCTGGTTCCACCTGGTCTGGGTGTGCCTGCTGGGTCTGTTCGCGACCGTGCCCATCGGCGCCGCCATCGGTTCGCTCATCAGCAACCCACGCATGATCGGGCTGGTCATGCTCCCCTTCATGGCGCTGGCCATGGCATCGGGCATCTTCTTCCCCATCACCGCCATGCCCGGCTGGGTGCAGACTCTCGTCCAGGTGTTCCCGGTCTACTGGTTGGGCTTGGGCGCGCGTTCGGCGCTGCTGCCCGCCGAGGCGGCCCAAGTCGAACTCGCCGGCTCCTGGCAGCACCTGGAGATCGCCGGTGTGCTGGGCCTGTGGGGCGTCGTCGGTTTCCTCGTCGCCCCTGTGCTGCTGCGCCGGATGGCGCGCCGCGAGTCGGGGTCGCGGGTCGCCCAGGCGCGCACCAGGGCCATGAATCGCCCCTACTGACCCCTGGCCGGTCCCGCGGCTCGGAGGTCGCGCCGCGATCACGGCGAGGGGCGCCGGCCCGCGGGAATCGCCCCGCGGACACGCGCCGGGCGGGCCGCGCGGTCAGCCGGGAAAAACGCGGTCGGGTCGGGGCGGGTCACGCGCCGGCCCACAGTGCGTCGCGCAGTCGCTGCGGCAGGTCCTCGGCGGCGCCGGCACGGGCCAGCAGCCCCGTGATCCCGTCTGGGGCGGCGGTCAGCTCGTCGAGGTAGACCCCGATGGCTTCGGCCGGCGCGGTCAGCAGCACCTCGGGCACCGCGCCCCTGTCGGCAAGCTGGGCCGCCTCGGGCGCGTCCTGCCCGCCGGAGCGGTGGGTGGCCAGCAGCGGCAGCAGTTCCGGCAGTGCCTCGGCGGTGCGCGCGTAGTCGGCCACGATGCGCTCCCGTGGCACGCCGAGCAGCGCCAGCGCGGTGGCCACGACCAGGCCGGTGCGGTCCTTGCCGGCAGCGCACTGCACCAGCACCGGGGCGCGCTGCGCGATCGTTTCTAGCGCTTGCACGAGGTCGTCCGCGGCGCGAGTGGCCAGCGCACTGTAGAAGTTTCCCAGGTCAGCAGGGGTGCGCATGGTGGCTAGCCGTCTACTGCCGCCGGGGCGGCGCGTGGCCGGGGTGCCTCCTAGCGGCGCGTGGACCACCTCGACGCCCAGCCCGGTCAGCGCCGACCACTCCTCGGCGCGGCGTTCCACGTCGGAGCGCAGGTCCAGCACCGTACGCACCCCGCTCTCGTGCACAGCGGCGGCCTCGGCGGCGGTCAGATCGAACGGCATCGCCGAGCGGAAGAGCCGCCCCCGTCGCAGCCCCGCACCCTCCGGGGGGCGGGCGGGCATGGTGTCGGCGACGTCGCGGAAGTTCAGTAATGGCATGCGGTGGTTCTACCTCTCCTGCGCCGGGTGGGGTGAGCGAACGGGCTACCACGGGGCCGGACACTCGCAGTGAACCCCTTCGGCTTGGCCCGCCGGTGAACGCTCGATGCCGGGAAGCTAACAGCCCGCCCCGAACCGCGTTCGGGCGCCCCCGCCCCCCGCGCGTGTACGCGGGGCGCGGCGTGGTTTTGGGGAGGAGAGCGTGTGGTGTTTCCCGTCGCTCGTGCCTCGATCGCTTCGCGATCTCGACAGCCTGAGGGGTGCCGTGGCTGGAGTGGGTGTCGTGACCTAACGCCTTTTGGGGCGTCACCTGCCCGAGGGTGACCGCATTCGGGAGGGCTACCTCTACCACCATTCCGGAAAGCTCGCCGCCCACCGCTGTATCCTGCGCTACAGCGACGCCCTGAATCAGAGCAACATCCTGAGGTGGAGCGAGGCCCCGGGGCAGGGCGACATTCTTTCATCCCCGTGGCCACCTGCGTCGTTTCCTGTCGCCTTAGTCACAGCGCCCCCTTTAAGCTGCGGAGACCGCGAAGCGGTCGAGGCACGAGCGAACAGCAAAATCTCCAGGGGCGCCCCACCCCGGGGCTGCCAAGATCGCACAGTGATCAAGACACGAGCGAACACCACCACCTCCCCACCCCACTTGACACAAACACAGCGGCCCCGTGTTCTTGACGTGCCTCCCGGGTGGCCGGGTACATGCCACGCTGTCGCCCTCGCCGGAAAGCGGTGCGCACCTCCGGACGGTGTACGCACCCGGGGTGGCTTCGGGGCTCCTCCGGCGCAGCACGTACCCTCGTAGCCGTGACCGATACGCTCGACGCCGGCGCTCTCACGGCCGAGGCCGCCCGCATGCGCGAGGTTCTCGGAGCGGGACCGGTGGTCGCGCTGACCGGAGCGGGCATCTCCACGGACTCGGGAATCCCCGACTACCGGGGGCCGGACTCGCCGCCGCGCAAACCCATGACCTACCAGCAGTTCGTCGGCGATGCGGCGTTTCGCCGCCACTACTGGGCGCGCAACCACGTCGGCTGGCGCCACATGGACCGCACCCGGCCCAACGAGGGCCACCGCGCGCTGGTTGAGCTTGAGACGGCCGGTGTCGTGTCCGGCGTCATCACCCAGAACGTGGACACTCTGCACGAGATGGCGGGCAGCAGACGCCTCATCGAGCTACACGGCCGCTACGACCGGGTCATCTGCCTGGCTTGCTCGCAGGTCATCACCCGCTCCCACCTGGCCGAACGTCTCACGGCGCTCAACCCGGGCTTCGCCGACGGCGTTGCCGACATCGAGATCGCCCCCGACGCCGACGCGGTCCTGGCCGCCACCGAGCGGTTCCGGGTGGCCGACTGCGAAGCCTGCGGCGGGATGCTCAAACCCGACATCGTCTACTTCGGCGAGAACGTGCCCAAGGACCGCGTGCAGGCGAGCTACCGGCTCGTCGACGAGGCGGCGGCCGTCCTGGTCGCGGGCTCGTCGCTAACCGTGCTCTCGGGGCGCCGGTTCGTCAAGCACGCCGTGGACCAGGGCAAGCCCGTGGTGATCCTCAACCGGGGCGCGACCCGCTCCGACGCCGTCGCGACGCTCACGGTCGACGCGGGCTGTTCTTCGACACTGCGTGCTCTGGCCGAGGTCTACCTCGGCTGACGCTCCTCTCCGCTTTTGCGCCGGCTTCTGTTTTTCGAAAAGGGCGGTGGGCGCACGCGGGCGAGCGTCCCCGCGGGCTGTCGAGACCGCGCGGCGATCGAGACACGAGCGAACGGAGAACACTGCTCACGGCCCTCACCCCAGCCGTTCAAAAAACAACAACCTAGCCTGCTCAGGCTGCCTCGCAGGGGTTTCCCAGGAGTAGGCATTCGCCGCAGCCGTCCCGGTTGTGCGGGAACCACAACCGGTGCTTCCGTGGCGGAAAACATCGCGCTCCCGCCCCCTTCGCGTCACGTTCGAGCTGGTGAGAAGGGGATAACAGGGGTGGCTAGCGCCGAAATGTTACGCGCGTATCCGGCAGGGGCGCCAACCGCGTATTCCCCTGGAGCGGGGGAGTGCGGTATGAATCCTTGAGCGTTGTTTTCGGGTCTTGGCATGTGCGGAGGACCGTGGCGAAGGGCAAAGCTGGTCGAGCCGGCGACAGTACCCGCACGGGGGCGCGTAAGGCGCGGTCGCCCCACGAGGAGCGGGGAGCGGCGAGTGGCAAGGCGTCCCCCTCTGCATCGCAGAAGGGCGATCCGGGGGCGGCCGATTCCCCGACCACCGGCGAGCGGTTGCGCGCTTTCTCTTTCATCCTGCTGCGCGCCGTGGTGATGCTGGCGGCGTTTGTCGCTATGGTCTCCTTCGCGGTGTTCCTGGCCGGGCTCACTCTCACCCCGGTTCCCGGCGCCGTCGGTCAGACCCACGTCAACCTCCAGCCGGGGTGGTCGCTCCAGCTCTACCTGGATTTCCCGGCCCGTGACGCGCTCAAGCAGGTCGGCGGCAACATCGTGCTCGGCGCCCCGTTCGGCGTGCTGCTGCCGCTGATCTTTCCCAAGCTGCGGGGCGTCTTCAAGATCACGCTGCTCACCGCGTTCGTGATGCTCATGGTCGAGACCGCCCAAGGCGTGGTGGTTCTGGGACGCGCCTTCGACATCGACGACGTCATCCTCAACACCAGCGGCGCCCTTCTGGGCTACCTTCTCCTCGGTCGCCGTCTCTCCCGCGCTCTCCACCTCGACCCCAACCCCGCCACCGCCGCCAAGCGCGACCCCGCCACGGACTAGTTCCCCCGCCGTGGGGCGGTTCTGGCCGCGAGCGAACAGGCGACGCAGCGGGTTGCGTGGTTAGAGCTTTGACGAGTCGATCCATTCCCACACTAGACACCTGATTTTGAATTCGCGCCGTTCGTGGTACGGACGCACGTACGGGCGGCCCCGCCCCATATGCCGGCTCTTTCGCGCCGGCGGTGAACTCGGGGACCCGCACTGCCAGTTCGGCCTCGCAACCCCGAACATCCTGGTCTTCTTGGGGATCGATACGTGCCGGCGGAGCCTTCGTCCTGGTTGGTCGTGGAAACGACAGGGGCGAACGGAAGTACGGCCGCTCAACATGGTTTCCAGGCAACCGTATTCCCGTCGCGCGGTCAGTGTCGGAGCTCCATCCGGCGACGGCCTTCTTGGTAGCCAGAGCTCCAGGAGTACTTTTCCATGTTTCGGTTCTTCTGATTCTGTGATTCTGGTTGACCTTTATATACCGTGGTTCCGCTTCCAAAGAGCCGACAATAGGAGGACGGTTTCATGGGGAGCCGAGCGGCGTACGATAATGCGTTGGTTGCCCGATTTTCGGCAGGGAGGGCGTGGTGGCTAAGTACGACCCGTTGCGGGATTACCTGGCTGGTGTTTCCCGCCGGGTGCGGCGGGTGACGATGAGTTTCGCAGCCATTGCCGCCCTTGTTGGTCCGTTGCCGCGGTCGGCGTGGCGGTACCGTGCCTGGTGGGCCAATGACAACAAGGTCGAAGCGCGGGCGTGGCTGGCCGCGGGGTGGCGGGTCGAGTCGGTGAGCCGCCACGCCGAGCAGGTCGTTTTCCTGCGCCGTGACGACTCGTGAGACCGGCCTCGCCGGTTGGTCTTAGTCGAGGAATGGTTCCCATTACTCGCCTGTTCCGTCCTCCATTCTGCGGATAGGAGTCTTCCTCGGGGGGACTGTTTCCGATAGGTGTCACGATCGATGCTGGCCAGGGGGTCCTATTGGGAAGTCTGCCGGAGGGTTGGGCGCTGGGAAGGCGAGGTGCACGTCGCCGATACGCCTTTTGTGATTCGCGGGGAGAGCGAGTGGAAGCGGTTCTTTCCTTTATTTGCGGTGCGAATTCAACATAGCGGCCGCCGGAGAACGCGAGAAACAAAAGGTGTATCGATGACTCAGGAGTGAAGTCGTTCGGCCGGTGCATCGGACCCATTTGATCTCTTGACGGTTGTGACGTCCGTCTCTACTCTGAATGTAATCCAGTATATGGGAGCGCTCCCATATACGGCTTGTTTGGCATTTTGTAGCGTCGTTCGTGGTCAGGAGGGTGGCCTCGCAATATGCAAGTGATATCGGCTCCATGGTTGTGGCTATCTCGTGCTCCCAAGTCCAGCCAGTCATTGCCCTCGGCGATAGTTTCGTTTTATTCGATGTCGAAATTTTTGACTATTACTATGTGTCGGTCTATGGCGCCGATAGCGCAATCGTCGTACGCGGCCACCCCCAAGGCGCCCGTAATGGCGGGTGGGCGTGTCGTCATCGGCCACGGCGCGCATCCCACCCACTAGCCACAGTCGCGTCACGGCCATGGCCGGTTAGGGCCTCCCGCGCGGTGTCGTCAGGCGTTGTCAACCGCCTCCCACGGCCTCCTACCGACCGCGCGACCGCGCCGTGACTCTACTGCTCACATACCGGCGGGCCGATAACGGCGGCAACTCCCCCTCGGGTGCCATCCCCCTTCCTGGCGCCCCGCCGCTGTTCACGCCGTTGCCCGCTCCCCGACAGCGGCGTCCGCGCCGCAGCACATCCCCCATTCGTGAAGGAGTCCCCCGTGTCCGTGCTTTCGGTATCACCTCGTGTCGTCACAGCTCAGCACTACGCCATCGGCCTGTTCCGGATCGCCGTCGGGCTGCTCTTCGCCTGCCATGGCGCCGCCACCCTCTTCGGGGTGCTCGGCGGAGCGATGGGCACCGACGGCGGCACCGTCGCCTTGGGAGCCTGGCCAAGCTGGTATGCCGCGATGATCCAGCTCATCGGCGGTGCTCTCGTCATGATCGGCCTGTTCACCCGCGCCGCCGCGCTCGTGTGCTCGGGCTCCATGGCCTACGCCTACTTCGTGGTGCACCAGCCCATGGGACTGTGGCCGATGCAAAACGGCGGCGAGTCGGCCGCGATGTTCTGCTGGGTGTTCTTCCTGCTGATCTTCACCGGATCGGGTGCGTTGGGGCTTGACCGCCTCTACCAGACGCTGCGCGGCAGGAACGCGGCCACCTCCTCCGGAGCCGACACGCACGCCTCGGCCGGCGCATCCTTCAGCCGCGCTTAGCGCTCCCGCATGACCCGTGCTCTCCGGTGTTCGCCGGCCTAGCCGCCGGCAGCAGTGGAACCTCAAGTGCGGTTTCTTGGGTGCCGACCGGCACCCAAGAAACCGCCACGGTCGAGCCGCCGGCGGGCTCCTCGCCGCGGTCCGCACCGCGCTACCCCTCTGGTGGGGGCACGGGCGGCTGTTCCCGCCGGTATCGGTGGGGCCGCGTTAGAACTCCGAGAACAGCCGGCCCGCCCCGCTGAACTGGTCGGTGATCCCGTTGCTGCGGTAGGCGTGCCATAGCGTGGCGGCGTTGATCGGCACGACCGGCTTGCCCAGTTCGGCCTCCAGTTCAGCGCCGACCCCGATCACCGGCAGATTCGTGCCCGCCTGAACAAGCGCGTCGACCTCTGCGGCGTCCACATCGGCGAACGCCGCGCGGATGCTCGTGGGCTCGACCTCGGCGATCGAGGTCGCCGACGCGCACTTAAGGCCCCGCACGGCGTGCACCTCATAGCCGAGTTCGGTGAAGAAGTCCCGGACCTGCGCGTCGGCGACCGGCTGGTAGGGGGTGATCACCCCGATGCGGCGCGCGCCCAACGCGGTCAGTGCCGCATGGCAGGCCGAGGCCCCGGTGGTGACCCCGACCCCCGACATCTCGCGAATCCACGACTCGAACTCGGCGTTGCCCGCCACCCCGCCCCAGAACGTCTCGGCGCTCATGCCCATGATCAGGTGGTCGGGTTTGCAGGTCATGACCGACTCCACGGCGCGTCCGATCTCCTCGCGCAGCCCGGCGAGGAAGCTCTCGAACACCTCGTCGGAGTCCAGCGCGGCGTCACGGATCAGGATGCGGCCGGCGTGGAAGGAGACGCCGGGGGCGCGTAGCCCGTAGTACTCGTCCTCGACCACGGTGTTGGTAGAGGGGACGATCACGCCGAAGGCGGCGCGGGTAGCGAGTGTGGTGGTCATCGTGGCTCCTCGGTGGGGTCGGTCGCAGGTGGGGGCGAGGCCCAGCGGTTCTCGGCTGCCACCAGGGCGGGCAGTCCGAGTATCCGGTTGAAGCCGTCCCAGGTCATCGCTGGTGGCGGTGGTTCGCCGTCGCGCAGGATCGCCTCGTAGACCCGGCGGGCGGCGTCGGCCGCCGCGAGTGCCGCCGCCACGGGGAAGATGACGAGACGGACCCCGGCGGCGGTCAGCGAGGCCAGGTCGGCGGTGGGTTCGGAGCCGGCCTCGGAACGGTTGAGGACGAGCGGGAGGCCGCCGGCGGCCTCACTCGCGGCGGCCAGAGTCGCGGGGGCGGCGGCGCCTTCGACGAAGATCGCGTCGGCGCCGTGGTCGGCGAAGGCGCGGACCCGGCGCAGTGCTTCGGGCAGTCCGGCCACCGACAGCGCGTCGGTGCGGGCGATGACCAGCAACTGTTCGCGTGCCTCGACCGCGGCGCCGATCCGGGCACTCGCCTCAGCCAGGGGGACAAGCCGTTTCCCGGCGAGGTGGCCGCAGCGTTTGGGCATCACCTGGTCTTCGATGTGCAGGGCGGCCGCGCCGGCGTGCTCGTAGCGGCGGGTGGTCTCGGCGGCCTGTAATGCGTCGCCGTATCCGGTGTCGGCGTCGGCGATCACCGGCAGCGTGGTGGCCGCGGTGATGCGCTGCACGGCGGCGATCATGTCGGCCGCGCCGACGAAGCCCAGATCGGGCAGGCCCAGGGTGGTGGCCGCGATCGCCGCGCCCGACAGGTGCAGGGCGGTCAAGCCGGCGTCCTCGGCCAGCCGGGCGGTGAGGGCGTCGTGGCACCCCGCGGCGAGGACAGGATCGTCCCCGGCGAGCCGGTGGGCCAGCCGCTGTCCGGCGGGGTGGCGCTGCGCGTTCACTCGCTGCTCTCCGCCCGCCAGGTGGCCAGCAGTTGTTCGCTGGTGCGCAGGTCGGCGTATTTGGTTCGCATGTCGAACAGGTTCGCTTCGTGGGGGCCGGGGTCGCGGTCGCCCACTGCGTCGGAGACGACGATGGGCCGCAGCCCCAGTGAGATGGCGTCGACGACGGTGGCGCGCACGCATCCGCTGGTGCTGACGCCGGTGACCACCACGGAGTCCACGCCCAGGCTGGTGAGGACGGCGGCCAGCGAGGTGCCGGCGAAGGCGCTCGGGTACTGCTTGGTGACGGTGAGGTCGGTGGGTTGGGGCGCCAGTTCCGCCGGCGGGTCGCCCCACGGCGAGCCGGCCTCGAACAGCCGCAGCGCCGGGACCTTGCGGTAGAACCACCCGCCGTCGGCACCGCCCGCCCGGTAGTGCACGTAGGTGAACACGACCGGCACGCCGGCGTGGCGTGCGGCGTCGGCCAGGTGGGTGACCGGTTCGACGATGTGTTCGACGCCTGCGTACAGCGAGCAGTCCGGGTCGAGGTAGGCGCGTACCAGGTCGACGACGAGCAGCGCCGGAGCGCGGCCCATGCCGATCTCGCCGCCGAAGCCGGCGCGTTCGTAGTCGGCGGCGAGGGCGCCGGAGGGGTGGTCGGCCATGCTCTACCCCAGGTCGAACTGGATGGCCGCCCGGTCGGCGAGCATCGGTTTGAGGGTGGCGGCGACGAAGTCGCGGTGGGCGGGGTGGTTCTGGTACTCCCGCCACTCTTGGGCGCTGTCGAAGTCCAGCACCGCGGCGAAGTCGTAGCCGCCCTCGGCCAAGCCCAGGTCGGGTCCGCAGGTCAGCCGCTTGATCTGGGGAATCCGGTCGGGGAGCGCGCGGAAGCCGGCGGCGGCGTCGCCCTTCTGGTCATCGGTGGTGGAATCGGACCACCGCAGCATCACGATGTGTCTCAGCATTGGCCGGCACCTCTTCTGAGCAGTTATTCTTGCAATGTAATAATGATTTTCGCACTCTATGCGAGAGAGTAAGTCCAGCGTGGTTCCGCGGTCAAGATCCGGCCCCGACCTTCCCCAACAAGGAGCGATGTGAGCGACAACCGCCAGCGGCGCAGCGGCGCGGAGAGTTCCCGCAAGCTGCTGAACCTGATGCTCGCGTTCAACGAGCGCAACCACACCCGCTCGGCCGCCGACCTCGCCGCGGCCCTCGACATGCCCATCAGCTCCGTCTACCGGTTCCTCTCGGTGCTCAAGGACACCGGCTTGGTCGAGGAAGCCGGCCACGGCGAGTACCGGCTGTCGTGGCTGTTCGTCGGGCTGGCGCGCGCGGCCGGCGCGGCCGCCGACGACCTGGAGCGGCTCGCGCGCCCGGTGCTGGAGGAGGTGGCCCGCGAGAGTGGCGAGACCACGCTGCTGATCAAGCGGGTCGGCTGGAGCGCCACCTGCGTCGACCGCGTGGAGTCGGTGCACCCGGTGCGGCTCCAGTTCGACCCTGGCCAGCCCATGTCGCTGCACTTGGGCTCGGCTGCGCGCGTGCTGCTGGCCTCCATGCCCGCCGCCGAGCGCGAAGCCTACCTCGACACCCTGCCCGATCTGGGCAAGCTCGAACGCGACCAGATCGAGGCCGACGTCGACACGGTGGCGCGCACCGGCTGGGTCGAAAGCTTCGGCGAGGTCGACGAGGGGATATGGGGCACCGCCGCGGCGATCCACGACGGCGAGACCGTGGTCGCCGCCCTCGGCCTGGCAGGCCCGCTGTACCGGCTGCGCCAGGATGACCGGGAACGCATCATCGAACTGGTGAACAACGGCGCGCGCACCCTCTCCGACACCCTGCGACGCCAGGCCGAGGTGCCCGGCGGTCCCCCGTCCGCAAAGCGTGGCCCGTCGGCGTGAGGCGACCGTCGTTTCGCGCGAGGCTGGCGCCGGTCTCGACAAGCCCAGCGCCGACCGGTGAGGGGGCGTGGGAAGGCTCACGCCCCAGGCCGGTCGCGGTCCTGGTCTCCGGTTCAACGGGGCTTCCCGTCTCCCTACAGCGTTTACGGCCTCCACGCGGGCATTGACGGGTCCAGGCCCACCCCTCTACCTTTGATTCTCACATAGCGAATTTATTTTCTCGCAATATAAGAATCTATGGGGGATTGGTGACCTTCGATGACACGCAGGCAGACCCCGCGGCAACCGGCCGGGTAGCCGTCGTCGGGTTGGGGCCGGTGGGGGCCGTCGCGGCGCTCTCCCTGGCCCGGGCCGGGGTCGAGGTGACGGTGTTCGAGGAGGCGGAAGCGCTGTCCACCGACCTCAGCGAGTCCCGGGCCTCCACGTTCCACCCGCCGACACTGGAGATCCTCGACGAGCTAGGCGTCGCCGACGAGCTACACCAGGTTGGGCTGGTCTCGTCGACCTACCAGTACCGCGACCGCGAGCAGGGCTGCGTCGCCCACCTCGACCTCGCCGCCATCGCCGGGGACACCCGCTTCCCCTACCGGCTGCAAAGCGAGCAGCGCAACCTCGTGGCGATCATTGAGCGCCGGCTGACGATCATGGATAACGTCCGTGTCCTGCGCGGCACCCGCGTGCGGTCGGTCGCCCCCGGTAAGGACGGAGCGACACTGCACGTCGACGCCGTCGGCGATAGAACCGCCCCGGCCATGGCCGGGGCGTACCACGCCGACTGGGTCGTGGCCGCGGACGGCGCTTCCAGCTCGATCCGCAACGAGCTGGGCTTGGCCTTCGAGGGGATGACCTACCCGGAGCGGTTCCTCGTCGTCTCCACCACCGAGGACTTCGCCGAACTGCTGCCCGGCATCGCCTCGGTCAACTACATCTCCGACCCCCGGGAATGGCTCGTCCTGTTGCAGACGCCCGTGCACTGGCGAGTGCTGCTCCCCGTCGACGCCGACGCCGCGGGGATCGACGGTGCCGAGGTGCAGCGGCGGCTACAGAGCATCGTCGCCCTGCCGCGCGACTACCAGGTCGCTCACACCCGCACCTACCGTGTCCACCAGCGCATCGCCGAGACGTTCCGGTCAGGGCGGGTGCTGCTGGCCGGCGACGCCGCCCACATCAACAACCCGCTGGGCGGGATGGGAATGAACAGCGGTATCCACGACGCGGCGGCAGCCGCCTCGGCCATCCTGGCGGCCCTGACCGGCGACCACCGCGAGGTCGACACCTACGACCAGCGCCGCCGCACGGTCGCCCACGACTACGTCCGTGTCGTCACCCACGGCAACCGGGAGATGCTGCGCGAGTCCGACGAGCAGGAGCGCCGCCGCAGCCAGGAACGCATGCGCGCCATCGCCGCCGACCCGACACGCACCCGCGAGTACCTCCTACGCTCCTCCATGCTCGCCGGCCGCACCCTCTGAGGCTCCCGCCGGTTCCAACTGACCCCTCTCGGCCAGAAGGTCACCCCCGCGAATGCGGGGAGCACCGGCGCCACCTCGACCGTGCCCTGGTCGACGCGGGACCATCCCCGCGCGTGCGGGGAGCACCCACCGACCTGGGCGCGGCCGCGTCCTCAGTCGGGACCATCCCCGCGCGTGCGGGGAGCACTGGTGGCGCCGCTTCGATGACATGATCAGCGAGGGACCATCCCCGCGCGTGCGGGGAGCACCGATCCAACTCGACGTTGTCCCATTCGAGGGCGGGACCATCCCCGCGCGTGCGGGGAGCACGTATTTCAAGAAAATGACGATAGAGATCGTCCGGGACCATCCCCGCGCGTGCGGGGAGCACACTGCTGTAAGGAAGTATCTTGCAGGGCAAGAGGGACCATCCCCGCGCGTGCGGGGAGCACGCGAAGAAGCAGCGCAAGATCCACATCGGAAAGGGACCATCCCCGCGCGTGCGGGGAGCACTCGGCAGTGAGGCGCTGGAACATGGAAATGAGAGGACCATCCCCGCGCGTGCGGGGAGCACGACAGCACCCGTTCCCGCTCCCAGGGCTTGACGGGACCATCCCCGCGCGTGCGGGGAGCACAAGTGGACTTTGTCGCAGGCGTCGTCCACGTCGGGACCATCCCCGCGCGTGCGGGGAGCACCGCTGCTAGAGTCGAATTAAGGGAGCAACCTGGGGACCATCCCCGCGCGTGCGGGGAGCACCCTCGTTGACCTGCGGCGCTATCGGCGGGGTGGGGCTGTTTTGACCACTTGTTGAGAATCAGGCGAATAGCCCATAGTTCGCAAATTTCGCAGGGCGAGGGTTCGGGACCGCATATCCCGCAGTGTAGCCGTGGCCCTCGGGGGACGGGTTCGCGTTCAGGTGATCCAGTCGCGCCGGCAGGCGGGGCAGGCGCCACGTCGGTGCTCCCCTCTCGGGTTGCTGGCGGTAACGGGGCGGCGAGGGCGAGCAGTGGATGGGGTGGTCCTGGGTTGGTGCTGCTTGTTCGGGGTGGGGGGTGACGTGAGGTGGCGACGGCGGGTTGGGGTTGGGGTGGCGGGGATGTTCCCGTGTCGCTCGTACCTCGACCGCTTCGCGCTCTCGGCAGCCTGGGGTGGTGGGTGTGGCTGAGGAGGCGGGGGTGTCGGTGCTGTGCGCTGTGGTGGGGGTGGGCGACGGAGGGCAGCAAGGGCGGTCGGTGGGTGGGGCCAGGCACGGCGTCGGTTCCGGCGGGGCGCATGGTGGGGGCGGCCTGCGGGGCACAATCCGCTGTGAGGATGCCTGATCAGCGACCCTGGGCCGCGAGGATCGCCGAACAGGCATCCTCACAGCGATCACGGCGGCCTTGGGTGCGGCTACCGGCCGCGTGGTGTCCGGTTTGCCCAGCCATATCGCCCCTCGATCCAGGCAGGAGGCGCGTTTTCGCGTGCGGGGCTCGTCCGTGGGGCGCGGGTGCCGCTACTGCCGGGGTGCTATGGGGGGCTTTTTCTCTTTCGTGCTAGCCGTGATCATCGCCCGTGTTGGCGCGCCTCCCATGATCGCCGTGAGTGTTGCTGCGCAGCAACACTCACGGCGATCATGGCCCCGCCCCCGCTACCACCCCCAACAAAGCCGGAATCGCCCCAGCATCTCCCCGGCCACCACCGGCCCTCGTCGCCTCTCGACACTGGCCCCCGACCGGCCCGCACTCGAAACGCCACCCCCCACTCACTGCTTGTCCTCGCTGCTCCCCGTCGCCCGCCCCGCCCTGAACAGGCAGTACCGGCACGGCACCACCCCGTCCACCACTCGCCCTCGCAGCCTCACGTGACCCGCCCTGCTCCAGCGCACAGCACCGACGCCCGGCCCGCCTCACCCCCCATTGGCCGTCGTCGCCCCTTGTCGCCCGCCCGCACTCCAACTCACAGCACCGGCACAAACTCACCCCGGCCCCCACCCTCGCTGCCTTCGCTACCGGGAATGCCCCAGCGCACAGCACCGACGCCCCTGCCTCCTCAGCCACACCCACCACCCCAGGCTGCCGAGATCGCGGAGCGATCGAGGCGCGAGTGGACGGCGGCACTTTTCCGCTACCGCCGGCCATGACTTTTTTCGCCGGCCACGACTCTCCAGCCTCGTGCGTACAGGGGACCCGCAGTCGGCACCGGTATGCCCGGCACTGGCGTGTCCGGTGTCGGGGAGGGGCTTGCCGGGTGGCCGCCTCCCCGACACCGGGGATCGGGGCACCCGCCGGGCGCCATATGGGCTCTCCCGCGGGGCGGCACGTCGGGTCGCCACGTGGGTCAGCCGCAGCTCGCCATAGCGGCGGTCACGCGGGTCACGGAGACGGCGTGGGACAGCTCGTGCACCAGGTCGGTGATGGTGTCGGGGGCGCTGGTGCGGCGGGCGGCGTTGATCCGGAACTTGCGGGCCAGCTCCTCGTCGGACAGCGGGTTGCCGGGGCCGCCCCGGTTGGCTGAGACGCGGGCGGTGCGGCGCGTGCCGTCGGCCAGCACGGCGGTCAGTACGGCGGGGAACTGGTAGGGGAAGACCCGGTCGCACTCGGCGTCGGGCACGCAGCGCACCTTCGCGGCGAGCGCGAGCCGGTCGGCGTCGCCGGCCGCGGCGTCGGTGAAGTCCTCGTGGGACAGTCCCAGCCCACCGCCGCCCAGCAGCGCGGCGGCCACCGTGTAGGGGCCGCTGAACGCCGCGTGGTAGCCCGACCGGGGGTGCGCCTTCTCTTCGGGGGGCTCGCCGATGGTGCGCAGCACTGAGGTGGGCGCGCCGAGTTCGAGTTCGACGACCTCGCCCACGGGTAGCCCGTCGCCGCGCAGTTGCAGCGCTGCGTCGATCCCGGCGTGGGTGAAGTGGTTGCAAGGGTAGGGCTTGAAGAAGATCCCGGGCAGCTCCCACTCCTCGGTGAAATCGGCTACGACGTCCTGGGCGCGGCCGGCGTCGCCGCAGAACGCCTCCAGGAACCCGAAGCGCCCCTCCACCACGGTGGGCGGGCCGGTCAGACCGTGTCGGGCGAGGTCGGCGGCGGACACGCCGGCGTGGGCGGCCCAGCCGCAGTGCACCCGCTTGACGGTGCCGCCGGTGCGGTTGGCCTCCAACAATCCCGAGCCCATGCTGGCGGCCACGCCCGCCGCGTGGGCGACGCCGGCGGCGTCCAGGCCCTGGAGCAGGGCCGAGGCCATGGCAGCGCCGACGGCGCCGCAGATGGCGGTGGCGTGCTGGCCGCGTTCGAAGAAGATCGAGTTGCCGAGTTTCTCGTCATAGCCGGCCATGCCCAGCCGCACGGCCAGTTCGATCCCCAGCCCGGCGGCGTCGAGGGCTTGGGCGCCGGTGCGGCCGTGGGCCTCGGCGGTGGCCAGCGCGGCGGGGATGACCGACGCCGAGGGGTGCAGCACCGAGGGTAGGTGGGTGTCGTCGAAGTCCAACGCGTGGGCAAGGGTGCCGTTGACCAGCGCGGCTGAGGGGGCGGGCAGCCGGTTGCCGGTGCCGAAGCCGGTGGCGGCGGGCGCGCCGCCCCATTCGGCGGCGACGGCTTCGGCGATGCGGGCGGGTTCTTCGTCGGCGGCGGCCAGGCAGTTGCCCAGCAGGTCGAGGACGCGCCGGGTGACGTCGGCGCGCAGGTCGGGGGAGAGGCCGGTGGTGTAGGCGGCGTGGGCCAGGGCGGCGGCGTCGACGATGACGGGGACGCCGCCGGTCGTGGCGGTGGTGCTGGTGTTCATCGGGAGACCTCCCGGGCGGGGCAGTCGGCAACGGAGCGGGGAGCTCCAGCGGGTGAGCGCTGGAAGCCCGCTTTAGGCAGCGGAGGAGGTCAGGCGCGCACCACCGCCAGCGGGCGCACGGGCGAGCCGGTGCCGCCCACGATCTTGAGTGGGCTCAGCACGAACACGAACTCGCTGATGCCTTCGGCGGCCAGTTCTTCCAGGCGCATGTGCTCGATGATGTGGATGCCGTGCTCCACCAGCAGTATTCGGTGCACGGGCAGCACGCTGTGGCCGGCACCGGCGACGATGTGCTCGAAGGCGGTGGTGTCGGCTCCGGCGGCGGCGATGCCGCGTTGAGCCAGCCAGTGGGCGGCCTCTTCGGTGGCGCCGGGGACGCCGTCGCGCTGCCCTAGGTAGGCGTCGGCGTCGTCGAAGCGGGTGGCCCAGCCGGTGCGTAGCAGTGCCACGTCGCCCGGGCCGGGCTCAGCGCCGGCGTGCCCGGCGGCTTTCTCCAGGTCGGCGGCGGTGATGCCGTAGCCGGGCCGCAGACACTCCACTCCGTGCGCGGCGGCGACGTCGAGGAGCACGCCGCGGCGCACAAGGGGGTCCATCCGGTCGATGCCGTGTTCGGCGAAGCGGCCGTTGACGGTGGCCTCGCCGGCGTCGACGCCGCCGTGGAGCCGCCCTTCATGAGAGACGTGGGCGAGCGCGTCGACGTGGGTGCCGACGTGGCCGCCGGTGATGATGATCTCGTTGGCGGCCGAGCCGCCGTCGGGGCGCACCATGTCGCCGTGGCGGCGGATGAGGGTCATCCGGAACCCCGGGTGGTTGGGTGAGGAGGGCATGCCGGTGAACAGGGGCTGGGCCAGGTCGATGGTGCGGGTGCCCTGTCGCACGGCGGCGAGGAGATCGTCACTCAATGGGTGGACCCTTCGGTTGGGAGGCGGGTTCTGCTACGGCGAGGACGGCGCGGGCGGCATCGACCACGGCGGGGTCGACGAAGCGTCCGTCGGCGGTGAGGTAGGCCGAGCTGCCCGCCGTTTCTGCGGTGTCGAGGCCGGCCAGCAGTTCGGCGGCGTGTTGACGCTCCTGGCTGCTGGGGGTGTAGGCGGCGTGGACCGTCGCCACTTGTTTGGGGTGGATGACCGAGCGGCCGAAGAAACCCATGGCGCGGCCCTGTTCGCTGCTGGCCCGCAGCCCGTCGTCGTCGGAGAGGTTGGTGTAGACGCTTTGCACCGGGCTGGGCAGTCCGGCGGCGCGGGCGGCGGTGACGATGCGGGAGCGGGACCAGTCCAGGGCGCTGTCGCTGTTGGCGCGCAGCGAGGCGCGCAGGTCGGCCTCTCCTAGTGAGATCCCGGCCACCTGGGGGTGAGCGGTGGCGATCTCGAAGGCGCGTTCTACACCTAGCGCGCTCTCCAGCAGTACGTACAGCGGTGGTCGGGCCTCGCCCAGCGCGGCGGCGGCCTCGCGGACCTGGTCGGGGGATTCGACCTTGGGCAGGCGCACGCCGGCGATGGGCGTGTGCGCCAGGGCCGCCAGGTCGGCCGTTCCCCACGGGCTGGCCAGGTGGTTGACTCGCACCACATAAGGCCGTTCGGCGGTGGCGAGTTCGCAGGCGGTGGCCCGCGCCTTCTCTTTGGCGGCGGCGGGCACGGCGTCCTCCAGGTCGACGACGACGGCTTCCGCGGGGCCGGCCAGGGCTTTGGCGATGCGGTCGGGGTGGGTGGCGGGGACGTAGAGCCAACTGCGGGGTGCCGTGGCCGGCTGTGCCCCGGCACCGCCTCCGGGCCGGGGGGTGGGGCTCACTCTCGCTCCCCGGTGATCCGGGCGATGAGCTCGGGGGCGACACCGAAGCGCGCGAGCACCTCCCGGGTGTGGGCACCCAGCTCTGGGCCGGTGTGGCGGATGGCGCCGGGGGTTTCGGAGAGGCCGAACAGGACGTTTTGCATCCGCAGCGGTCCGAAGTCGGGGTCGTCGACGGTGGTGATGGTGTCGCGCGCCGCAAACTGCGGGTCGGTCATGATGTCGCGCACGTCGTAGATCGGGGCTACGGCGGCTTGGGCTTTCTCGAACGCGGCGATGACCTCGTCGCGGTTGTGGCGGGCGATCCAGGCCCCCACCGCCTCGTCGAGCTCGTCGGCGTGGCGGGCGCGGTCGGCGCCGGTGGCGAACCAGGGTTGTTGGGCCAGGTCGGGGCGGCCGACCAGGGTCATCACGCGCTCGGCGACGCTTTGGGCGCTGGTGGAGACGGCGACCCATGTGCCGTCGGCGGTGCGGTAGGTGTTGCGTGGCGCGTTGTTGGAGGAGCGGTTGCCTTGGCGTTGTTGGACGGTGCCGAGCTGGTCGTAGACGGTGGGTTGGGCGCCGAGGACGCTGAGGATGGGTTCGGTGATGGCGAGGTCGATCTCTTGGCCGCGCCCGGTGTGCTGCCGGGCGTGGACGGCGGTCATGACCGCGTAGGCGGTGGTGAGCGCGGCGATGCCGTCGGCCAGGCCGAACGGCGGCAGGGTGGGCGGGCCGTCGGGCTCGCCGGTGATCGCGGCGAACCCGCTCATCGCCTCGGCGAGGGTGCCGAACCCGGGGCGGCCGGCGTAGGGGCCGTACTGGCCGAAGCCGGTGACACGGGCGAGGATGATGCCGGGGTTGACGGCGGACAGGGTGTCGTAGCCCAACCCCCAGCGTTCCAAAGTTCCGGGGCGGAAGTTCTCGATGACGACGTCGGCGCCGGCCACCATGTGTTTGAACGCCTCTTGGCCGCTTTCGGAGCCGAGGTAGAGGGCCACGGCCGACTTGTTGCGGCTGAGCATCTTCCACCACAGCCCCTTGCCGTCTTTGGACGCGCCGTGGGTGCGCACGGGGTCGCCCTTTTCGGGGTGCTCGACCTTGATCACCTCGGCGCCGAAGTCACCGAGCATGGTGGCGGCCATCGGGCCGGCGAAGAGGGTCGCGACGTCGAGGACCACGAGGTCGCGCAGGGCCTTCGCACTCTCGACGGGAGAGGGGGCGGGCGGGGGCGAGGGAGGCTGGGGTCCCGTTGGGCTTGACACCTGGGTGGTCCTTTCTGCCCGCCGTAGGGGGCGGGGTCGGGTCAGGCTTCGCGCCATCCGAGGTTGCGGGAGACCTCGCGGGCGGCCTCCCGGATCATCGGGACGTAGCGCTGGCAGGTCTGGTCGTCGAACCGCATGGTGGGGCCGCACACCGAGATCGCCCCGACCACTCGACCGTCGGCCCAGCGCACGGCTGCCGCCACGGAGGCCGCGCCGGTTTGGCGTTCGCCGCTGCTGGTGGCGGCGCCGCGTTCGCGGATAGTGGCCAGTTCGGCGCGCAACCGGTCGCCGTCGATGACGGTCTGCTCGGTCAGTGCCGGCTTCGCCCCGGTCAAGACGGTCTCCAGTGCTGGTTCTGGCAGTTCGGCCAGGATCGCCTTGCTGGAGGCGCCCGCGTGCAGCGGGAACCTGCGTCCGATCTCGACGGTCATACGGATCTCTTGGGAGGACTCCAGTTGTTCGATGTAGACCCGCTCGTGTCCGACCAGCTCGGACAGGGTCGTGGTCTCGTTGGTTTCGGCGTGCAGGTGCCGCAGCACCGGCAGCGCCGCCCGGCGCAGGTCGGAGTCGCGCAGCGACCGCGCGCCCAGTGCGGTCACGGCCGGCCCTAGTCGGTAGCCCCGGGTGGCCGGGTCGAAGACCAGCGCCGAACGTGAGACCAGGCTTTGCAGGATGCGGTGCACCACGGCCTTGCTCAGTCCCAGCTCGCGGGCGATACGGGTGACGCCGATGGTTGAGGGACCGTCCGTGAACAGCAGCAGGACGTCGATGACGCGCACCGCCGCTTCCGTTCCGCTGGCCGGTTCTCGTTTTGTTTCGTCCATAGGAACAATATTTCAGGGTTCGACTGTCTTCGCAATATGGCCCAGCAGTCCAGGAAAGTCAAGAAACCTATGTTTAACTGGTGTTACGTAGGTTCGATCTTGACCGTTCGTCCAGTACGGTGGCATTCTCAAGCGCACATCAATGTTCCTATTAGCGAAACGCAGTGGCGTTGCTGGGTGTTGCCGATGTAGGCGCGCCGCACCGAGCGCCGTGGCGGCGTGGAGGCGGCGCCACGGCCACCCCTGCATCAACCGGATGAGGAACCCATGCATACCGACGATGAATCCGTCGATCTGGTCGTGGCCGGAGCCGGCGGGGGGCTCGCCGGCGCGCTGCGTGCGGCGCGAGCCGGCCTGGACGTCATCGTGGTCGAGGCCGCCGAGACGTTCCGCCGCGGCAACAACACCGCCATGTCCACCGCGATGATCCCCGGCGCCGGCACCCGCTGGCAGCACGAGGCCGGTCTGGCCGACTCGCCCGCCGTGTTCCGCGCCGACATTGACGCCAAAACCCACGGCCAGGCCGATCCCGTCCTCGCCACGGCGCTGGCCGAGTACAGTGCCCCGTTGGTGACCTGGCTCGCCGACGACCTCGGCCTGCCGCTGGAGTTGGCCACCGACATCTCCTACCCGGGCCACTCGGTGGCGCGCTGCCACACCGTCCCCAGCCGCACCGGCGCCGAGTTGCTGGACCGGCTCGTCTCCCTCGCCCGCGCTCACCCCAACATCGACTTCCTGGCGCCGGCCCGCCTGGTGGGCGCCCGCACCGACGAGACCGGGGTGCGCGCGGCCGTCGTCGAGTACCCCGACGGTACCGACGAGGAGATCCCCACCCGTGCGCTGCTGCTGGCCACCAACGGCTATGGCGCCGACCGCGCCATGGTCGAACGGCTCATGCCCGAGATCGCCGGCGCGGTCTACCACGGCGGTGAGAACTCCCGCGGCGATGCGGTGCGCATCGGCACCGAGTTGGGCGCGGCCACCGGATACCTCGACGCCTACCAGGGCCACGCCGCCCTCGCCCGCGGCGCCGGCACCCTCGTGGGCTGGGCCACCGTCATGCACGGCGGGGTCCTCGTCAACACCGAGGGTGCCCGGTTCGGCGACGAGACGGTGGGCTACTCCGAGTACGCCGCCACGCTGGCCGCCCAGCCCGGCGGCACCGGCTGGCTCGTCTTCGACCAGCGCGTCCACGACCTGTGCACGAGCTTCGGTGACTTCCGCGCCACCGTTGAGCAAGGGGTGGTGCTGCGTGCCGCCGACGCCGCGGAGCTGGCTGAGCGCTGCGGCCTACCCGCCGCGGCGCTGGAGCGCACGCTCGCCGACGCCGCGCGCCACGCCGCCGAGGGCAGCGCCGACGTATTCGGCCGCACGGCTTGGGAAGCCCCGCTCCGGCCGCCCTACCTGGCGGTGCGCGTCGAACCCGCCCTCTTCCACACCCAAGGCGGCCTTGTCGTCGACGGTGACGCCCGAGTGCTGCGCGAGGACGCCACTCCCATCCCGGGACTGTACGCCTCGGGCGGGGCCGCCATCGGCATCTCCGGGCACAGCGCCGGCGGCTACCTCGCCGGCAACGGCCTGCTGCCCGCACTGGGGCTGGCCGCCCTCGCCGCCGACCACTGCGGCGCGACCGCGCGGGCGCGGTCGACCTCCTAAGCCACTCCTAGAGAAGGGACCAGCGTGTCCGAATTCGAGTTGCTCATCCGCGACGTTCGGGTGGTACGCCCCGACACCGGTACCGTCGAGGCCGGCGACATCGCCGTGTGGCAGGGGCGCGTGGCCCGGATCGGCCCCGAGATCGACCCCACCACCGCGGCCACGGTGGTCGAGGGCGGCGGTCGGCTGGCGTTCCCCGGCGCCGTCGACGCTCACCAGCACTGGGGGATCTACAACCCGCTGGAGATCGACAGCGAGTCCGAAAGCCGCGCCTCGGCCCAAGGCGGGGTCACCACCGGAGTGACCTACATCCGCACCGGCCAGTACTACCTCAACAAGGGCGGCGACTACGCCGACTTTTTCCCCGAGGTGCTGGCCAAAAGCGAGGGGCGCGCCCACGTCGACTACGCCTTCCACGTGGCGCCGATGCAGCGCAGCCATATCGACGAGTTGGGGACGCTGGTCGACGAGTTCGGCGTCACCTCGTTCAAGATCTTCATGTTCTACGGCAGCCACGGGCTGCACGGGCGCTCCCAGGACCAGGCGTCGTTCCTCATGACCCCGCCGGGGGAGCGCTACGACATCGCCCACTTCGAGTTCGTGATGCGCGGCCTGCAACGGGTCCGCCAGGAGCGCCCCGAGCTGGCCGACCGGCTGTCGCTGTCGCTGCACTGCGAGACCGCCGAGATCATGGCCGCCTACACCGCCATGGTCGAGCAGGAGAGCGAACTGTCGGGCCTGGCCGCCTACAGCGCCTCCCGGCCGCCCCACTCCGAGGGCCTGGCCGTGACCATCGCCTCCTACCTGGCCCACGAGACCGGCCTGCCCACGATCAACCTGCTGCACCTGTCCTCGGCCAAGGCGGTCGAGGCGGCGCTGACCATGGCCAACGCCTTCCCCCACATCGACTTCCGCCGCGAGGTCACCCTGGGCCACCTGCTCACCGACATCGACACCGCCCACCCTGTGGGTGGCAAGGTCAACCCGCCGCTGCGGCCCCGCGACGACGTCGAGGCGCTGTGGCGCCACGTGCTGGCCGGCGAGGTCGACTGGGTGGTCAGCGACCACGCTTGCTGCCGCGACGAGATGAAGTTCGGCGCCGACCGCGACGACATCTTCCTCGCCAAGTCCGGCTTCGGCGGCGCGGAGTACCTGCTGCCCGGCCTGGTCTCCGAAGGCGCGCGGCGGGGACTGTCCTACCCGGAGGTGGCGCGGCTGCTGGCGTGGAACCCGGCGCGGCGCTACGGGCTGGTGACCAAGGGCACCATCGCCCCCGGCTACGACGCCGACATCGCCCTCGTCGACCCCGACGCGCCGTGGACGGTGCGCGCGGGGGAGTCGGAGTCGACCCAGGAGTACACGCCCTTCGAGGGCGTCACGCTCGACGCGCGGGTCACCGACGTGTTCCTGCGCGGCCACCGCATCGTCGAAGCCGGCCGGGTGGTCGGCTCGCCGCGCGGCTCCTACGTGCGCCGCAACTGAGGTCGCCGGTTCACAGCGCTATGGAGGGTCACCGCGTCCCGGAGGAGCCCTCGCGCGGCGGGGGCGCGGGGCCCGTGGGCCGCGGCGCGACCGCTGGTGTAGCTGGTGCTGGACGGTGGGCCGTGCCGCGGCACGCCCCACCCCGCCGAGGCGTCCGCCGACTCGCCCGGCACACCGTGCCACCGGTCGCGGTGACTGGGGACCCGGTCGTCGCGCGGGTCCACTCGGTGTCTTACCTCCCGTGCCTCACCCGCGAGCCGCCCCGTCCCGCCGGTCGTCCCCCACCTCCTGGGGCGCGCCATGGCTGTGGCACCCCGCCCCGTGCCTCGGTGGTGCGGTGCCGCCCACGTCACGCCGCCTTGACGGCGTTTTCCCACGTCATCTAATGTCTATCAAATAATGAAAATGAAGATCTCACTATGTAGTAATAGCTGGGATCTGTCTGGCCGCCCTTCCCCCAGGGCGGTCCACCACGACCGAAGGAGTGCACGGTGAGCCGACGCCGTCCCCGCCAGCCGCGGACCCTCCCCGCCGTTCATACGCCCGGCGCGGCGTCACGCGCCCTCGGGCCCACCGCCTCGTGGGGGAGGCCGAGCCGATGACCGTTCACCGCGTAGCCGCAGCCCAGTTCTTCTCCGGGACCGACGTGGTCGCCAACCTCGAACTGTGCCGGGACTACATCAGCCGCGCCGCCCGGGACGGCGCCCAGCTCGTGGTGTTGCCCGAGAACAGCAACCGGGTGCGCGACTACGCCGACCGCGAGCAGTGCTGGGAGCACGCCGAAGTGCTCGGAGGCGCGTTCGTGACCGGGCTGTGCCAGGCCGCCCGTACCTTCGGCGTCTACCTCGCCGCCGGGGTCGACCTGCGCGGCGACGCCCGCCCCGACGTGCACATCTGCTCGGTGCTCATCGACCCTCACGGCGCGATCGTCGGCGTCCACCGCAAGCACGTCCTCTGGGACTACGAGTACACCCTGTTCGTCCCCGGCGAGGAGCCTTACCAGGTCTACGAGACCGATCTGGGCCGGATCGGCCTCCTGCTGTGCGCCGACGGCATCGTGCCCGACACCCCCCGGGCCCTCGCGCTGGCGGGAGCCCAGATCCTGTGCAACTCGCTGAACTCCCGCGGCCCCGACGAGTTCCGGGTCCACGTCCCGCTGCGCGCCATGGAGAACCGGGTGTTCCACGTCGCCGCCAACACGGTGGGCGGCCCCGCCGACGCCTGGCCATGGATGGGCGGCAGCCAGATCGTCGCCCCGGACGGCACCCGGCTGGCCGACGCCGGCGAGCGCGCCCCGGGATTGGCGGTCGCCGACATCGACCCCGCCGAAGCCGACGACAAGGTGATGCCCGAGGTGGGCGACCTCTTCGCGTGGCGGCGCACCGACCTCTACACGCCCCTCACGCGTCCGCTGGCCGAGCTGCCCGTCGCGCCGATGTGCGGCCCCGCGCCCGCCGACATGCCGGCCCGCCCCGTGCGGGTAGCCACCCTCCAGGTCAGCCACTTCCCCAACACCGAGTGGACGATCACCCGCGCTCTCGCCCAGATCGACTACGCCGCGGGCCGCGGCGCCGATGTGGGAGTGCTGCCCGCCCTGTTCTGCTTCGCCCCCGGGGAGGTCGCCGCCGACCCGGCCGCGGCGGCCACGCGCTCCGCCGAGGTGCTGGCGCGCCTGGGCACGGCCTGTGCCCAGGCGCGGATGTGGGTGGTGGCCCACCTGGTCGAGGAGTGCGCGGGCCGCTACTACTCCACCGGCTACCTGCTCGACCGCGCCGGCCGACTCCGTCACACCTACCGCAAGACCCACCTCAACTCCGCCGAGCGCGCCTGGGCCACCCCCGGCGAGCGCGTCGACGTCGTCGCCACCGAGATCGGCACGATCGGACTCATGCTCGACGACGAGGTGTGGGCGCCCGAGGTGGCGCGGCTGCTGACGCTGGCGGGGGCCGAGCTCATCGCCCACCCCACCGACTGGCGCCGTCCCGAGGCCGCCTACGTGGCCGCCACCGAACGCACCGAGGAGAACCGGGTTCACCTTGTCTCGTGCACCCGCTTGGACAGCCCCGCGGCCGTGGGCAGCCAGGTGCTGCGCGCCGACGAGTTCGCGCCCGGGCAGCCGATCGCCCTCATGCGCTACCCCACCGGCCACTGGTCCCGGCCCGGCTTCGAGGAGCAGTTGTTGGTCCAGCTCGACCTGCGGGAGGCCAACAGCAAGATGATGGGCCACCACCTCGACCCGGTGGCCACCCGCGCGCCCGGCCTTTACGGAGCGTTCCTCGACCCCGCGGCCGGCTCCCGCGGCGCGGGGGAGCCGGCCGCAGCCGGTGGTGCCTCGCGGGCAGGGGGGTGATCGGTTGCCGGGGAACCGGCGGGCCGCGCGAGAAGCCTTCCCGACGGGAGCGGGGCGCGGTGGTGTAGGAGGCACGAGGGCCCAGCGACACCTTCCCGCGCCCCTGCCGCCACGTGTCGCGCGGTTCCCGCATCGAGACTTTCCCGGCACCGCACTGCCGCGCGGTGCCCCAGCCCCCGATTACGAGGTGTCATGAGAATAGCCACGGGGTTGTTCGCCGGAGCCGCGGTCCGCTGATTTCCGGGACGCGAGAGTAAAGAGTGGCCGTGGTCTTTCGCTTTTCCTATAGCAGGGGAGCGAAAAGAATTTGTCGTGCCATTTTTGAATCAAGATAGGTGTTCCTGTAGTAGGAACATCGTGATGGCGGGCTCTCGGGGGCGCTGGCCACGGGCTCGCCTCGCTGGATATTTTCGCATGTCAGCTAGGTCTATGCTGCTCAGGGATGGGTGATCGGGCGGTTCGATCGCCACCGGCGAGCACGAGACGTCCCCCACCCGCCGCTTGAAGTGCGTGGTATCGGGCATTTTATTCTTTTCGCTGGTCATAGGTGGTCTCCGAGGGTGGACGGCAGCGGTGTCACTCAGGCCAGAGCCAGGGGCCCTCTCCGGCGGCCGGTCATGGCAGGAAGCCACCTGGGAGCCATGGGCCCCGCCCTCGCGCCGACCGCCTCTGGGTCAGTGACCAAAGCCGCGCCTTGGCGTGACGCGGCTCTCGCCCAGGTCATCCGAGGTTCCCCGGCTGTACCCGCCGCCTCCCGGCGCCACCGCGCCGGCGGGAAGGCCGCTTTCGGCACGCTTGCCGGCAGCGCGCTCACCCGGGCCCGCCCCCCGTGACACGACGGCGGGGCACCGGATCGTGTTCCGGTGCCCCGCCGTCGAGGGTGGGGCCGGCCGCCCGGCCCCGCGTGTCCGCCCTCCGCGCTCAGCGCGACAGCGCCGCCTGGACGCGCTCCTCCTGGCTCAGGACCGCGCCGAAGACACGTTCGACGAAGGCGCTGCGCTCGGCGTGCAGTCGCTCCAGCAGCTCCCCGGTGGGGCGCAGCTCGTCGAGGGCCTCCTGGCTTACCGTGCCCTGCTCGGCCAGCAGGTGCTCCAGCACCATCGTGCGGTCCCGCAGAATCCACACCTCCGAGGCCAGCTCGGTCACCATCCGCGCGAGGTCGTCCAGCCGCTCGTTGTCCAGGTAGTGCGTGCTCTTGCTCATAAGGGTCCTCTCTGCTTTCCCGGGCGGCCGTGGCGCGCCCTGCTCCTCGAACCGGTCGGGGCGCCTTAGCCCTGTTCGGGCTTGCGCGCCCGGTTGGCCCACGGGTAGTTGCCGGGACCCACGCCGTAGGCTTCGACGTCGACGAACCCGATGCGCTTGAGCAGGCCGGGCACGTCCAGTTGCAGTGCCGAACGCCAGTAGGGTTCGCCGCGGTTCTCGGTCTCCCAGTCCAAGACCACCGCGCGGAACGCCTCCTGGTGCTCGTAGGGGGCCACGTCGCCGATGACGATGTCGCCGCCGGGCTCCAGCACCCGGAACATCTCCCGCAGGATCGCCTCGGTGGCGTGCGGCGGGGTCTCGTGGAACAGGATGTAGGCGGCCACGAGGTCCACCGAGGCGTCGGGCAGCCCGGTCTGTTCGGCCGGGGCCTGGATCAGTTCCCAGTTCAGGCCGCGCTCGGCCGCCGTGGCGTGGGCGTAGCGCAGCGAGTGCGCCGAGAGGTCCACCCCGACGAACTCGGCGTCGGGGAACACCTTGCTCACCGCCAGCGCGAACCGGCCGGTGCCCACCCCCGGCTCCAGGACGCGGCGGTAGTCGCGGCGGGGCGCCTCCATGGCCAGCAGGGTGCGCTGGTCGTTGAGGTTCTCGCCGGTGCGCACCGCGCCCACGCCGCCCGGCGCCAGGACGTACTGGTAGCCGAAGTCCTGCATGATGACGCCCATCAGGTCATGGCCGTCCCAGCCGCCCGGCGTGAGGTGGAAGCCGTTGTGCCAGTAGTCGGGGGGTGTGAGGTCGGGGGCGAGCGTCAGCGATCCGGGAGCCTCGTCGACCTCCAGCCACTCTTCGATGGCCGGGCGCACCTCCTCGGCGGCCGGGATGGCGCGCACGTAGATCTCTTCGGCCACGTAGCGGGTCAGGAGTCGGTCGAAGCGCCATGCGCTGCTGTTGGCCAGGGCCTCGGCCACCGAGTCACGGCGCTCCCGCAGCGTGGTGGGCGGATCGGGCACGGCCGCGGCGTACTCCGCGGCAGCGCGTTTTTGCAGCACGCCGCCGGCGTAGCCCTGCACCGAGCCCAGGAACTCCATCCCCGCGCGGCCTCTCTGCCGGATGGGTACGTCCATCGATGATCCCTTCTCGTTCCGCTAGGAGGAACATTTTTCATTAGGTATGTAATCACGATAGCCGTCACCACTTCGGTGTCAATGAATACTTTCGTGTCCTTGACTTCCCAGGTGCGCTAAAGTCATTATTTCCGACAACAGGTTTTCACCTGCGGGAACAATGTTTCAAATATGTAAGACGCCCGAATCCTGATCACCGAATGTCGCCGGCGGTGGCGCTGCGCCAACGGTCCCGCCGGGGCCGCCGTGCCACCGGAAGGCTCGGTGCCCGGACGCCTATCCGCGCATCCGGCCGGTTCCGTGCAGGGGGACGGCACCCGCCGCCCCAACCAGCGCCCATCCGGTTCGGGCGGCTACAGCCACTCCGGAGGACACCCCGGTCCGTGCCGGTCGGCTTCACGGCATCACCAAGGCGCGTTTCCACGGGAACGCCAACGACGAGGAGGATCGATGATCGTCCCCCCGATCTCTGCGCACAGCCGGCGCGGCCCCCGCCATCTGGCCAAAGCCGGCCTGGGTACGGTGCTGGCCCTTGGCCTGCTCACCGCCTGCGGCCCACCCGACGACTCCTCGCAGAGCAGCGGCGAGACCGCGGACACGCTCACCATCGGCACCTCGATCTCGGCCGACACCATCAACCCGTTGAACAAGCAGTACGCCACGTTCCAGTTCAACGCCTTCGACGCGCTGGTGCGCCAGATGCGCGGCGACGAGCAGCCCCAGCCGCGGCTGGCCGTCAACTGGGAACAGGTCAGCGACACGCTGTGGCGCTTCACACTGCGCGACGACGCCACCTTCCACAACGGCGAGCCGGTCACCGCCGAGGACGTCGTCTTCAGCTTCAACACCGTCATGGAAGAGCAGTACGCCAACGCGGCCTACCTCACCACCGTCGAGGAGGTCCGTGAAGGCGAAGGCGGCACTGTCGAGATCGAGACGAGCGAGCCCGACCCGCTGCTGCTGAGCCACATCGGCCAGATCTTCATCGTGCCCAAGGCCCACTGGCAGGAGGTGGGCGGCGCCGAGGGCTTCGGCAAGGACCCCATCGGGTCGGGCCCCTACCAGATCGTCTCCTACGACCCCGCCGACGGAGTCGAGTACGAAGCCTACGACGGCTTCTGGGGCGAAGCCCCGGCCACCACGAACGTCGAGGTGCGCTTCATCACCGACACCGGCGCGCTGTCCTCGGCGCTCGAGGCCGGCCAGATCGACGTCGCCCACCAGCTCGACTCCAGCGCCATCGAGACCCTCGACGGCAGCAACGGCATCGACGTGCACAGCGAGTTCTCCGGGCTACAGAACATGTTCCAGCTCAACACCACCCAGGAGCCCTTCGACAACCTCAAGGTCCGCCAGGCCGCCGTCGCCGCACTCGACGCCCCCGGCATGATCGAGGCGCTCACCTACGGCGCCGGCATCCTGGAGGACGGTCAGGTCGCCGTCCCCGGCGTCTTCGGCTACTCTCCCGACATCGAGCGCCCGCCCTACGACCCGGAAAAGGCGCGCGCACTGCTGGAGGAGGCCGACGCGGTCGGCACCGAGATCACCCTCTCCGGCCAGGCCCGCACCAAGGCGCTGCTGGAGTCAATCGGCGAGCAACTCGACGCCGTGGGCTTCGAGACCACCATCGAAGCCAACGAGATCGGGGTGTGGGTCGAGCAGTTCCGCAACGGCACCGACGCCGACATCTTCTACCGGGGCGCCTCCTACAGCGGCGTCTTCGACGCCTCGCGCCCCTACTCCTTCATCTCCAGCGGTGAGCGGCCCTTCGTCGAGGACGAACAGTGGGACGAGCTCTACGCCGCCCAGCGCACCGAGATGGACCGCGCGGCCCGCGAGCAGGCGCTGATCGAAGCCGCGGAGTACGTCCGCGAACAGGCATACGTCCTCTACACCTTCGGCCGCCCCGCCGTCTCGGCCAGCGCCGAAGGGGTCGAGGGCATCGAGTTCGACGACGGCCTCGTGCTGCTGTTGGACCAGGCCACCAAAACCGCCTAACACCAGATGAACCACCGGGGCTCCCGGGGTGGGTGAGTCGACCGGCTCACCCACCCCGGGACTCAGTTCGTCCCGGGAGCACGACTGGAGGAATGACATGGCCACCGCCCCGACCCCCGTTCCCGACGGCATGCGGGCCGACGTCGAGCTGACCCAGCGCGGCCGGTCCGAACTACAGTTCCTACAAGCCATGCGCGCCGGCCTGCGGCCGATGCAGACACGGCTGCGCGAGCGCCTGGAAAACGGGACCGCGCTCAGTGGGGGCAGCGGCGACATCGCCGCGCTGCGCGCGGCGGTCGATGCCGAACTCGCCGACGACAGCGACCTCGGCCTCATCGGCGCCGCCCTGCGCTGGAACCGCGCCGTGCTCACGCCCCGCGCCGTCGACGCCTTCGAGGACCGCTCGGCCGAGCTGACAGCCAAGGCCGCTCCACCCGACGCCGCCGCCATCACCGATCGCGGCGAGCAGCACGTCCCGCGCTACTGGCGCTACGAGTTCCACGGCACCACCGGCGGGTGGGACGGCCACGAGCACATGGGGTTCATCCACCACGAGCTGGTCTACCGCTACCTGCTGGTGCCCTCCTTCCCCGGCGACATCTTCCAGCAGCGCGCCAACGTGGCCGACCTCGCGCCCCGCGAGGACTACGCCGACATCTGCGACCTGGGGTGCGGCACCGGCCAGTTCACGATGAAGCTCGCCCAGCGCTACCCCACCGCCCGCCTCACCGGCGTCGACCTGTCGATCGCCGAACTGCGCTACGCCCAGCGCCGCGCCGCCGAGGCCGGCCTGTCCTGGGACCTCGTCCGTGCTCCCGCTGAGGACACCGGGCTGGCCGGCGACAGCCACGACCTGGTCGCCTCCTTCATCCTGCTCCACGAGATCCCGCCCCACGCCATCCGCAACGTCTTCGCCGAAGCCTTCCGCATCCTGCGCCCCGGCGGTGACCTGGTGTTCTCCGACGTCGCCCCCTACCACCGCCGTAGCCCCTACCACGCCTGGAACGACGACTGGGACGCCGAGAACGGCCACGAGCCCTGGTGGCGCACCGCCGCCACCATCGACCTCGTCGCCGTCGCCACCGAGGCCGGGTTTGTCGACGTGCGCCAAGAGCCGCTCAGCGAGTCGGCCTACCCCTGGGTCACGCTGGCCCGCAAGCCAGAGGGGAGCGCGTCGTGACCGGCGGCGCCGACATTTTGCGCCTCGACAGCGTCGGCGTCTCGGTGACCACCACGGGCGGCACCGCCGAGCTGCTGCGCGACGTCTCCTTCCGCGTGGCCCCCGGCGAGGTCGTCGCCCTGGCCGGCGAGTCCGGCTCGGGCAAGTCCACGGCGCTGCTGGCGGCGCTGCGGCTGTTGGCGCCCGGTGCCCGCGTCAGCGGCTCGATCGTGGTCGACGGCGAGGACGTCGTCCCCATGCGGGGCAAGCGACTGCGCCGCTTCCGCGCCCACACCGCCCGCATGGTCTTCCAGGACCCATGGCGGGCGCTGCACCCGCTGCACTCGATCGGGCGCCAGCTCGTCGAGTCGGCCCGCGCCGCCGACCCCACGCTGAGCAAGGCCGACGCCCGCGCGCTGGCCGCCGACATGCTCACCCGGGTCGGCATCCCCGAACCGGCGGCGCGGCTGCGCGCCTACCCCCACGAGGTCTCCGGCGGCCAGTTGCAGCGCATCGTCATCGCCATGGCGCTGGTGGCCTCACCGTCGCTGCTGCTGTGCGACGAGCCCACCACCGCCCTCGACGTCACCACCCAGGCCCAGATCCTGGAACTACTCCAGCAGCTCAACAGCGACCTGGGGCTATCGATCGTCATCGCCACCCACGACCTCGACGTCATCGCCGACGTCGCCGACCGGCTCATCGTCATGTACGCCGGAGCCGTCGCCGAGGAGGGCCCCACCGAGCAGGTCATGGCCCGCCCCCAACACCCCTACACCCTGTCGCTGCTGCGGGCCGCGCCCGACCGGCGCTCGGGCCACCAGTTGGCCGCCATCGAAGGCCGGCCGCCCTCGCCGCTGGCCACGATCACCGGCTGCCCCTTCGCGCCGCGTTGCGAGCACCGCCGCGACGTGTGCGCGACCGCGCCGATCACACCCGCCCCGCTGGCCGACCAGCCCGGGCGGCGTTCGGCGTGCGTGCGCGTCACCGCCGGCTCCGCGGGGGCGGGCCGGCCCATCGAAAGGACACCGGTATGACCGCCTCTGGTGAGACCGCGGCGGCCGGCGAGGTCGCGCTGCGCGTCTCGGACCTGACGAAACACTTTCCCATGGGGGGCTGGGGCCGCTCGCGCACCGTCCTGCGGGCCGTCGACGGGGTGTCCCTGGACATCAGCCAGGGCGAGACGGTCGGGCTGGTGGGCGAGTCCGGCAGCGGCAAGACCACCGTCGGCCGTACGCTGATCCGCCTCTACGAACCCACCTCCGGCCGCATCGAGTTCGAGGGCCGCGACATCACCCGCGCCTCCGGCGCCCGGCTCCGCCGCGACGTGCGGCGCCGCATGTCCATGGTGTTCCAGAACCCCTCGACCTCCCTCAACCCCTACCTGCGCCTGGGCAGCGCCCTGGCCGAACCCCTCGTGGTGCAGCGCATGGGCGACGCCGCCTGGCGCCGGGATCGGGTCGCCCAGATGCTGGAGCTGGTGGGGCTGGACGCCGCCATGGCCAGCCGCTACCCCCAAGAGCTCTCCGGGGGGCAGCGCCAGCGGGTGGGCATCGCCCGCGCGCTGATCACCGACCCGTCGTTGATCATCGCCGACGAGCCCACCGCATCGCTCGACGTCTCCGTGCAGGCCCAGATCGTCAACCTGCTGGAACGCCTCCAGCGCGAGCTGGGGCTGACCTACCTGTTCATCACCCACGACCTCGCGCTGATCGGCCACATCAGCCACCGTGTCGCCGTGATGTACCTAGGTCGGCTCGTCGAACTGTCGCCCACCGACCAGCTTTTCGCCGAGCCGCTGCACCCCTACTCGGCCGTGCTGGCCTCCACGCGCGGCACACCCGAGCACCGCATCATCCCCGCCGGAGAGATCCCCTCGCCGATCGACCCGCCCTCGGGGTGCGTATTCCGCACGCGGTGTCCAATCGCGCGGCAGCGCTGCGCCGCGGAAGCGCCGCCGCTACACCAAGCTGGCCCGGGCCGGTTCGTAGCCTGCCACTTCCCCGGCGAGCTGGGGCTGTCGGCCGCGGCCCACAGCGCCCGCCCACAGCCGGCCGACATCACCTTCGCCTCCTCCACCACCGCGCAGCCGCAACCGGTGGCCGCGGCCCCCGGGCCGCCCCACCGCGAGAAGGGATGACACCATGCCCGGTTTCGCCAACGACAACCCGGTGTACCTCACCCGGCCCCAGCACATGGACGCGCTGTTCGCCATCACCATGGAGCTGGCCTCGGAGCTGTGGGTGATGCGCGACCGGCTCAGTGTCATCGAGCGCCTGCTCGACGAGCGCGGCACCCTCACCCGAGACGACATCGACACCGCCCAACCCGAGGGCGAGCACGCCCAGCGCCTCGCCGAGGAGCGGGAACGCTTCCTCACCCGCATCTTCGAGGCCGCCTCCCGCGCCGGCGGCGAGGACTCCCACGAGACCGCGTCCCCCGAGAGCCGGCGGTAGCTGGTATGGCCCTCTACCTGCTCCGTCGCTTCGCCCTCATCGCCTTCGTCGCGGTGGGCGTGGCCACCCTGCTGTTCGCGCTGGCCCGCCTCTCCGGCGACCCGGCCACGCTGATGTCCCCGGCCGACGCCAGCCCCGAAGTGATCGAGGCGACCCGGGAACGCTTGGGCCTGGACCGGCCGCTGCTCGTGCAGTACGTCTCCACGCTGGCCGCCAGCTTCACCCTGGACTTCGGCCAGTCGTTCATGTTCGACGTGCCTTCGGCGCAGTTGGTGTTCGAACGGCTCGGCCCCAGCCTGTGGATCGTGCTGCCCGCCCTGGGAATCACGCTGCTGTTGGCGCTGGCCATCGGCACCGCCGCCGCGCTGCGCCCCACCCGGCTGTCGGGGCGTTCCCTGATGGTGGTCACGTTCATCTTCGACGGCATCCCCTACTTCTGGCTCGCCCTCGTGCTGGTGCTGGTGCTGTCGATCAACCTGAACCTGCTGCCGGCCACCGGCAACGCCGGCTTCGCCTCGCTGGTCATCCCGTGGATCGTGCTGAGCCTGTACGGTCTGGCGACGTTGAGCCGGCTGGTGCGCGGCCAACTCCTCGACGCCTTCACCGACGGTCACGTCATCACCGCCCGCTCCAAAGGCGTCAGCCCCGCCCGGGTGCTGCTGGCCCACGCCCTGCCCACCGCACTCCCGCCGGTCCTGGCGTGGTTGGGGGTGCAGTTCTCCCTGATGTTCAGCGCGCTGCTCATCCTCGAACCGCTGCTCGACTACAGGGGGCTGGGCGGGCTGCTGGTCGAGAGTGTGACCAACCGTGACTTCCCCGTGGTCCAGGCCAGCGTCTTCAGCCTCGCGGTGCTGATCACGGTGATGAACATCCTCATGGACGCCAGCGTCCGGCTCATCGATCCACGGCTACGAGCGAAGGCGGCACGGTGAACGCGACGACAACGACCACGACCCCCGCGGCGCCACAGCAGCACCGCACCCCCCGCAGCAGGTCCCAGGGATGGGAGATCGCGGCCCGGGTGTGGGCCGCCCCGTTGGGCAAGGTCGCGGTGCTGCTGATCACCGCGCTGGTGCTCATCGCCTGCTTCGCCGACCTGCTGGTGCCCCGCGACCCCGTCGAGCAGGTGCTGCGCGAGGTCAACCAGCCGCCGTCGTGGCTGGGCGGCGAGGGCGGCCACCTGCTCGGCACCGACCCGCTGGGCCGCGACGTCCTCAGCCGCATCCTGGTGGGGCTACGGTTGAGCCTGCTCATCGGCTTTTTCACCTCCACCGCGACCGCGGCCATCGGCCTGACCCTGGGGCTGCTGGCCGGCTACTACGAGCGTTTCCTCGGCGGCGCCCTCATGCGGCTGGCCGACATCCAGTTCGCGGTGCCCTTCGCCGCGGTGGGGATCGCGCTGGCCGCCTTCATGGGCCCCGGCGTCGTCAAGCTGATGCTGGTCCTGGCGTTTTGGGGGTGGGCGAACTACGCGCGCACTATCGTCTCGTCGGTGCAGCAGACCAAACGCATGGACTTCGTCACCGCCGCCCGCACCAGCGGCGCCTCACCGCTGCGGGTGATGCTGCGCCACATCGCCCCCAACATCCTCGGGCCGGTGATCATCCTGTGGTCCACCGGCGTGGGCACGCTGGTGCTGGTGGAAAGCTCGTTGAGTCTGCTGGGGCTGGGCGTGCAGCCGCCGGGCTTCTCACTGGGCAGCATGCTCGCCGACTCGCAGCAGACCCTGCGGCTGGCGTGGTGGGCCGCGGTGTTCCCCGGTGTGGCGATCACCCTCGTCGTCATCGCCTTCAGCCTGCTCGGCGACACGCTGCGCGACGCCTTCAACCCCGCGCTGCGCGCCAACGGCGACCACGACCCCGAACTGACCTGAGCCGGCGGCGGCCACACCGCCCCGGCGCACTCGCCGTCGACTCCGACCGGCGAACGCGCCGGGCCACCGCAGGCGTGTCACAGCGCGTCCACACGTGGGTGGGCACCGCTCGTGGGGTGGCCGCCGTCGTGGCCGCTCAGGCCGAGCCGGCCGCGGCGACGTCGGCGGTGGTGTCGAGCACCTCGTCGATGAAGCCGTACTCCTTGGCCTCGGCGGCGGTGAACCAGTAGTCGCGGTCGCCGTCCTTCTCGA
Organism: Salinactinospora qingdaonensis; assembly: GCF_039539445.1. Classification (NCBI taxonomy): domain Bacteria; kingdom Bacillati; phylum Actinomycetota; class Actinomycetes; order Streptosporangiales; family Nocardiopsidaceae; genus Salinactinospora; species Salinactinospora qingdaonensis. Next base: position 77,243 of record NZ_BAABDD010000006.1, on the reverse strand, counting down.
TCTGCTCCGGGGTCTGGCCGGTGTGCATCGCGATCCGGTTGATCAGGGTTTCCTTGGTGTGGCGCATCTGATCGGCCATGATGCGGATGTCGGTGGCGCTGCCGCCCACACCGCCGTGAGGTTGGTGCATGACGATGCGGGTGTGGGGCAGGGCGTAGCGCTTGCCCGGTGCGCCCGCGCACAGCAGGAACTGGCCCATCGACGCGGCGAACCCGATACCCACGGTGCGCACGTCGTTGGGCACGTACTGCATCACGTCGTAGATGCCCATACCGGCGAACACCGAGCCGCCGGGGGAGTTGATGTAGAGGGTGATGTCGCTGTGGCGGTCCTCGGCCGACAGCAGCAGCAACTGCCCCACGATGCGGTTGGCGATCTCGTCGTTGACCTCCTGGCCGAGGAACACGATGCGCTGGCTCAGCAGTTGCTGGGTCGTCTGGTCGCCCATCAACCCCGTTCCCGGGTCACCGGCCATGCGAATGTCACTCGGATCGGGGTTGTGCAGAGCATTCGGCATTTCCAACACCTGTCTGTGAATCGAAGCGATTGCGACGATTGCGACGTTAGACCGCCGCCCCCGTGATTTTCAGCCGTGTTCACTGTCGGCGCACGCCCGGTAGGTGGCGACCAGGCTTTTTCCGCACTCAGCGAACGGAGGCCGGTCAGTGGATGTCTTTTTGGTCGAACAGAGAACTCCCCATGCCGTAACATTATCCCGCTGCTCTCCCGGTTTCGTCCGCAAAACCCCCACGCGCCCGGTACGGGAGGCCACCGGGAGTCGAAGATGTTCTCTCGTTGAAGGGGACAACCAGGTGGTAATCGGACTGTTTTGCGCGTGTCGACGTGGCGCGTGATCTTTTCCTCGGTAGCCTCAGGAGCGTTTCGCGGGTGGCATCACGTGCCGGGCGTAGAGCAGTTCCCGTACCACTTCGTCGCCGCCTTCCACCAGCGACACGAATCGCATGTCGCGCACGAGTCGACCGATCGCCACTTCGTCGGTGTAGCCCAGCCCGCCGAAGACCTCCGATCCGGTGCCGGCGATCTGCCAGCCGGTCTGACCGCAGTACACTTTCGCCACCAACGCCGACTTCAACGCGCCCCGCCGGGCGAATCCGGCCGCCGGGTCCGCGCCGGCCATGATCGCGTCGTAGTCGCGGGCGGCGGCCCGACACTGCGAGCGCATGACCTCGATACCGACCTCCATCTGCGCGAGTTTGTCGGCGAAGATCGGATTCTTGGCCAGTGTCGTTCCTTTGAGCGGCTTGTTCTTGGCATACCCCATGCACAGATCACGAACTCGCCGCGCTATCCCCACCGCGGTGGCCGCGATGAGAATACGGCTGGGGTTGAGGCCAATTTCCAACAGCCGTAACCCGTGCCCTGCCAGGACATTTTCGGCTGTTACGCGGCAGTCGGTGAGCGAGACCTGGTAAACCGGTGAGGTGGCCAGCCCGAGTGTGTTCCAGCGTTTCTCGATACGAACTCCCGGAGCGGTTCGCGGCACTACCACAGCCACGTAGGGCTGTTCCATTCCCGCTGTTGCCCGGGCGAACACGATCCAGAAATCGGCCGCGTCGGCGTTGGTGGAGAACAGTTTCGTCCCGTTGAGTACCACGGTGTCGCCGTCGCGCGCCGCGGTGGTGTCCATCCGGTCGAGTTCGCTGCCGGCCTCACGCTCGCTGCCCAGGACGGCGCAGTAGCCGCCTGTGGTGGCCAGCGGCTTCAGCCATTCCCGCTGGAGTCGCTGGCCACCGTAGAGTTCCAGCAAGCTGGTGCCCACGATCGACACGAAGGAGGAGAAGGCCAGCCCCGCGTCGCCGTAGGCGAGCGCGGCGGCGATGTCGACCCCCTCCACCAGCGGTAGGCCCAACCCGCCGGTGGACTCGGGCAGCCACCAGTTCGCCACCCCACTCTCCCGGAACCGCGCGTGCACCCCCGTGTCGGGCTCGGCGTCGCGCTCCAAGATCTCGGTGCGCACGAACTCGCGGGCCACCTGGAGAGCCTGCGGTGCCATGAGCGCTCCTCTCGGTCAGGTCCTGTTTTCCGAACGGCTGGGGGTGAGGTCGTGGGGGTGTTCTTCGTTGGCTCGTGCCTCGATCGCTTCGCGATCTCGGCAGCCTGCGAAGGCGACGGCGGAGACGCTCACCCGCTTCTCGCACCGCCCCTTGTCCTCGCCGCCCCTTCCGAAGAACAGAGCCCTAGGGGGTGACCGAGCGCACCGCGGTGAGCAGATCGCCCACGGTCTCGGCGAACTCCAATTCGTCGTCGACGGCGAAGGTGTCGAACTCCTGACTCAGTTGCGACGCCAACTCCACCTGCACCAGCGAGTCGAACCCCAGATCCTCCAGCGCGGTTTCCGGGGTGAGGTCGTCGACGGGCACCTCGCTGCGCTCGCTGATCAACACCAGCAGCCGGTTTTCGATGTCACGTGCCATGACAGCCTTTCCGTTCTAGATCGAGACGTCGGTCAGGTTGGGCCACTCCAGCGCGGCCGTGCCCCAGGTCAACCCCGCGCCGAAACCGGTGAGAACGACGCGGTCGCCGGGGCGGATACGCCGCTGTTGCACGCCGTGGGCCATCGCGAGCGGGATGGAGGCGGCGACCGTGTTGCCGACCTGGTCGATGTTGACGACTGTGCGTTCGGGCTCGATCCCGAGTCGGTTGGCCACCTCGGTGAGGATGCGGGCGTTGGCCTGGTGGGGGACGAGGTGGTCGACCTTGCCGGCCTCCCAGCCCACCTCGGCCAGTAGCCGGGTCACGGACTCGGTCATCCGCAGCACGGCGTTGCTGAAGACCGGCTTGCCCCGCATCTGGAAGTAGTTGTCGGCCCGGCCTTCGGCGCGCTGGGTTGGGGTGACGGCCGGCACCAGCAGCAGGTCGACCTTGCTGCCGTCACTGCCGAGATCGAAGTCCAGCAGAGCCCCCGGCTCGTCGGGGGCTCCGCGGCGCACGACCACGGCCCCGGCGCCGTCACCGATGAGCGCCCTGGTCGAGCGGTCGGTGGGGTCCAGCGTGGTCGAGAAGGTGTCCGAGCCGATCAGCAAGACGCTGTCGAACAGCCCGGAACGGATCAGGCTGGTCGTGGTCGCCAGCGCGTAGAGGAACCCGCTGCACGCCGCCGATACGTCGAAGGCCGCGATGGTGCCCAGTCCCAGCCGTTGGGCTACCTGCGGCGCGGTGGCCGGGCACGTCTGGTCCGGGGTGGTGGTGGCCACGACCAGCGCCTGCACCGTGTCCACCCCGGCCGAGGCGAGCGCTCGGCCGCCCGCCTCGACCGCCAGGTCGCCGGTACGCTCGCCGTCGCCGGCGATGTGGCGCTGCCGAATGCCGGTGCGGGTCCGAATCCATTCATCCGAGGTGTCCACGACGTGGGCCAGCATGTCGTTGGTGAGTACGTAGCTGGGCAGGTAGGTGCCCAGCCCTGCCAGCACGGCGCCGCGCTGTGTGGAGTCTCCCATGGTTTCCCGCCTTCCGGCTCGCTGCGATCGGCTAGGTTCTGTTTTTTGAAAAGGGCGGCCAGGGGCGACGGTGGGCGCACGCGGGCAAGCGCGCCCCACCAGGCTTGCAGGATGTGGCGCACCACGCCCGGTAGGCGCACACGGGCGAGCGCGCCCGCTGTCGCCCACGCGGGCTGCCGAGATCGCGAAGCGATCGAGGCACGAGCGGACGACGAACACCGCCGCAGCCCCACCCCCAGCCGTTCGAAAAACAACGACCTAGCGCAGGGCCCGCGTGGCTAGATCCTCACGCCGGTAGACCTCCAGCGTGGAGGGCCCTTGGAACAGGTACTGGGGCTGCGGTTCGGAGATGACGGCGTCGATGCCGAAGGTGCGGCAGTACTCTTCGGCGAAGTGGCAGCCGGTGACCGCGAACAGCACCAGCTTGGTGCCGTTGTCATGGGCCGCCGCCACCAGCTCGTCGAGGGTGTCGCTGGCCAGGGTCTCGCTGCACACCAGCGCGACGTCGGCCTCGGCCACCACTTGGGGGCTCTGCCGGCCCGACACCACCGGCACGTCGAGGATGCCGTGCTTGATCAGCTCCGGGTCGAAGTCGCTGGCGGTGACGTCGACCCCCTCCTGCTTGAGGTGGTGGATGAAGTTACCGATCACGCCGACGTTGGCCACCCGGTTCCCGCCGTGGCGGCGTAGCAGCCGCATCGCCTCGGCGACGACGATCCGAGAGCGGGCCAGCGGCTTGGCCACGGTCCCGCCGTTGACGGTGTAGGTCTCGTGGGGCGAGCGCGGCAGCGCGCCGAAAACCGCGTCCAGCAGCGCGATGTTCTCCTCCCGGCACGAGCCCCTCACCTCACGGGCGTCCTGCCCGATGAGCTGGTCACTCCACTCGCCGAGTTGGATCGAGTCGAAGTCGGCGTAGCTGCATCCCTGCCGTACGGTCTGGGCCATCACGAAGCTGTAGACCATGAAACGCTCGTAGGGAGTGGGCTGGGAGCGGTGGTCGACCCGCCACATGCTGCGCAGGATGAAATCCTCGTCGGGAACTCCCTGGCTGCGTTCGTGGGCGATGGAGCGCAACGTTTCCAGGATGGGGTTCACAGGCATCCTCATCTGTGAGAGGGGACTCCGGCGCCCCTGGGTGGGCTCGCCGGACGGACTGGCGGTAGAAGAGCCGCCCGGCCGCGGTGCCGGGATGGCGGGATGGGGATCGGAGGTTGAGGGGGCTAGGTTGTTGTTTTTCGAACGGCTGGGGGTGGGGCTGCGGCGGTGTTCGTCGTCCGCTCGTGCCTCGATCGCTTCGCGATCTCGGCAGCCCGCGTGGGCGACAGCGGGCGCGCTCGCCCGTGTGCGCCTACCGGGCGTGGTGCGCCACATCCTGCAAGCCTGGTGGGGCGCGCTTGCCCGCGTGCGCCCACCGTCGCCCCTGGCCGCCCTTTTCAAAAAACAGAACCTAGCTCTGCACGATTTGGGCGGCGGCCTCCGCGCCACCCAGGGCTTGCAGGTGCAGCAGCGGGTTCCAGAAGTCGCGGTAGTGCACGATCTCGGTGTCGTCGCTCCACAGCACCGAGATGTACTCCTGGACGAAGGGGCGCCCGGAGGAGAGCGCGGTGCCGTTGCCGTGGAACTCGGCGATCGCCAGGTAGGGGTCGGCGGTCTCGCGGAAGACGATTCCGGAGAACGTCACGCTCAGGTGTTCGGGGAACTTACTCATGTGCGCCCACAGCGCGTCACGGCCCTCGAACCGCTTGGGCCAGCCTTCCGGGGCGTAGGGAAACTCCAGGACCCCGTCGGGCCGGAACAGGTCGACCCAGCCGCGGGCGTCCCCGTTTTCCAGCAGTTCCAGGCTGCGCACCAGAATCCGTTGGGCGGGGGTTTGGGGGGTACTGCCGGTGGCCATAGCGTCTCGTCCTTTCTTAGGCGCGGTCAGGTGCGGACAGTGCCGGCGTGCCCAGCGACACGGGCAGGCTGATCAGGGCACGCAGGAAGGTGATGGGCAGCCATTGCAGCTCCTCGACGGGCACCCCCAACGTCAGGTCGGGGAACCGTCGCAGCAGTTGCCCTAGCGCGATGCGCGCCTCCAGGCGGGCCAGCGGGGCGCCCAGGCAGTAGTGCACCCCGTGGCCATAACCGATGTGGCCCTCGGGCTTGCGGGTGAGGTCGAACCGGTCGGGCTCGTCGAACCGGTCAGGGTCGTGGTTGGCGGCGAAGTTGGACACCAGCACGTACTCGCCGGCGGGGATGGTTACCTCGTCCAACTCCACCTCGGCCGCGGTGAACCGCAGCATGGACGCGCACACCGGGCTGTCGTAGCGCACCAGTTCCTCCAGCGCGCCGGGCAGCAGCTCCGGGTCGTCGCGTACCGCGGCGAGCTGGTCGGGGTGGCGCAGCAGGGTGACCGCGGCGTTGCCGATCATGTTCATCGTCGTCTCGAAGCCGGCCATCAGCAGCAGGTGCACCATGGCGACCAGCTCGCTGTCGGTGAGCTTCTCGCCCGCGTCGCCGGCCTCGATGAGCGCGGTGAGCAGGTCGTCGGCTGGTTGGCGACGTTTGGCCGCGATCAGGGAACGCAGGTAGGCGGCTTGCTCCTGGGCCAGCTCTTCGGCCTGCTCGGGAGGCAGCAGTTCGGCCTGGCGCTCCCAGGAGGAGCGGATGTGGCCGCGCTCGGCCTCGGGGACGCCGATCAGTTCACAGATGACCGCGATCGTCAGCGGCACCGAGAAGTCGCCCATCAAATCGGCGTGGCCCTTCGCGGCCATGTGGTCCAGCAGCTCCTCGGTGAGCTGTTCGATACGCGGCCGGCAGCGTTCGACCTGGCGCCGCGTGAAGGCCCGCCCCACCAGCGACCGCAGCCGGGTGTGGTCGGGCGGGTCGGCGTTGAGCATGTGCCCGGTCAGGGCCGCGCCGATGGCGGGCCGGTGCACGCCGGTCTTTCGGGTGAACAGTTCGGCCGCGCCTTCGGCGTCGCGGCGCACGTCGGGGTGGGCCAGCACCGTCTTGGCGTCACGGTAGCGGGTCACCACCCACACCGGGTGGTCGGGCGCCTGGTAGGGCGGGCCGGGCGGCTGCTGGACCTGGACACCGTCGTAGACGGGGTGCAGGGGGGAGATCAGCTCCTCGCCCAGCCGCAGCTCAGTGTCTGACATGGTCGTTGTCCTCGCTGGTGGGGTCGGGCGTGACGATCTTGCGCAAGGAGGCGTCGATCGCGGTGTCGGGCAGCAGCCGCGCCAGCACGCTGCCCTGCCGGGCGTCGGCGCCCACGCGGTAGCGGGTCTTGGGCCGGGCGGCGGTGACCGCCGCCCGCACGGCCTTGGCCACGTCGGCGGGCTGGGTCTTACTCGTGCGCGCGCCCTCCTCGTTGGTCCGCAGGAACCGCACGAACGTCTGGCGGTACAGGTTGGCCACGTCTGAGGGCGCGCCGGCCAGCGCGGCCAGCCCGTCGGCCGAGATCTTGTCCCAGATGGGGGTCATGATCGCGCCGGGGCTGACCACCGACACGGCCACCCCCATCGGGGCCAGCTCGCGCCGCAGCGCGTCACTCATGCCCTCCTTGGCGAACTGCGCCGTCGAATAGGGCCCCATGTAGGGCAGCGCCACGGTGCCCAGCCCCGAGGTCACGTTCACCACCCGCCCGCGTGCGCGCCGCAGCAGCGGCAGGAACGAGCGGAGCACCGCGACCTGGCCGATGACGTTGGTTTCCAGTTGGTGGCGCAGCATGTCGGAGGAGACGCACTCCAGCGGAGCGGAGATGCACACGCCGGCGTTGTTGATCAGCGCCCACAGGCCGTCGCCGGCCACGCGGGACTCGACCTGTTCGGCCGCGGCCCGGATCGACTCCTCGTCGGTGACGTCGATGAGCAGGTATTCCACCCGGCCGGAAGGGGAGTCGTCGACCAGCCGCTTGCCGTCTTCGGGGTTGCGGACACCGGCGAACACGGTGAAGCCCAGCGCGGCCAGGTGCAGCGCACACTCCCGGCCCAGGCCGGTGGAGGCTCCCGTGATCACCACGGTTTTGCCGTCAGGGGGCAGTGGTGCGGATTTGCGAAACATCACGTACTTTCCGGCTCGACGGTGGGGTGGACATGCTCGGCGGTGGCCGAGAGCAGGGTGGCCAGGCAGTCGTCGGCCAGGTGGCGGGCGCGGGCGTCGGGGATGGCCTCGGCGATGTAGGTGAAGTTCCAAAACAGCCGGCCGTGGCTGGTATTGATGGTGGCCACGAAGTAGCCGTTGACGGAGATGCCGGTGAGGAACTGCGCGTCGGAGAGCTGCCAGTCGCCGATGGTGTCGGGGAAGTCGTAGCGGCCGATGTTGGAGGCGCACAGGTTGATCGGGCCGTTCTTCTCCATGAACTCCAGGAACGGCCGCGCCTGGTCCAGCGACTCCGGGCACTGGCTCGACACCATGTTGACCAGGCAGAAGTGGTCCTCGTCGGTTTTGCGGCGGCTCAGGTCGGCGTTGACCGCGCGGGCGGCCTCCCACAGATCCGCCGTGCAGGAGATCACCGAGGGCACCGTGGCCACGTAGGTACCGACCTCGTGGCCGGCCACCGGCGGCACCAGGCCGTCGCGGAAGTCGATGGGCGAACCGATCGCGACGTGGGTGTGAGCCTGGTCGGCGTCACGGGCGGCGGCCTGCACCATCGCCGCGGTCAGCGCGCCGTGCACGGTGGTGTTCTCGCGCTGGCAGGCCCGCAGCACCGCGTCGAGCTGCGCACCCGTCAGCTCCCGGTGCACCAGTTTGGTGCGGCGCTGCTCCAACGGGAGCTGCACGGTCGGCTCGATCCGGCCGGGCTGGTACTGCGTCATCGTGGCCTCGTCGCGGGCGGTCTGCTCGGCGAGCCGGTCGGCCCCCTCGGTGCCGCGGTGGCGCTCGGGCAGCATGGCGTCGGGAGGCGGCAGCGCCCGCTCGGCGCCCGGCCGCGGTGGCGCGGTGACGGCGGTCGCGGCCAGCTCCAGCCACTGCCGGGCCAGCGTCAGCACCGTGGTGCCGTCGGCGATGATGTGGGGCACGATCACGAGCAGGTCGTGGACCTCGCCCGGAGCGCTGACGATGGTCGCGCGCATCATCGGGCCGGTGCGCCAGTCGACCCGCTCGGCGAGCTCGTGTTCGTTGACCTCGTCGACCCACTGTCCGTCTGCGGCGCCGGTGACGTGGCGCAGCGGGATGGGGCGTCCCTGGGCCGGCACCCAGCGCGGCGACGTGCCGTCGTCGGCCTGCTCGATCGCGGTGCGCAGCAGCGGGTGGCGCGCTTGCAGCGCGTCCAGGCCCCGCCGCATCGCCTCCGGTGACAGCGCGCCGTGCACCCGCACGCGCGCTATCACGTTCAGCGGCGAGAACTGGTCGCACAGCCAGTACCAGCGCTCCACCCCGGAGAGGGGGCGGTCAATCTCGGTCATGCGGGCACTCCTTGGAACGTCAACGCGGCCTGGTTCTGTTCGCGGAAGGTCCGTTCGGGGGCGAACTGGAAGTACAGCCGGCGCCCCAGCGTCCACAGCGGGTGCTGGAGCTGTTCGATGCGGCTCAGCCCCCGCGACGCCTCGACGATGGCGCGGGCGCGTTCGCGCCGGTGGTCCTCGTAGGCGCGCAGCCCGCCGGCCACGTCGTCGGTCGAGGCCAGGCATTGGGCCAGCACCACGCCGTCCTCGATCGCGATGGCCGCGCCCTGGCCGAGGCTGGAGACCATGGGGTGGGCGGCGTCACCTAGCAGCGTCACCGGCCCCTCGCCCCACCGCTCCAGAAAGGGACGGTCCTCCTCGGGGACGCTGTGGATCGTCTCGGCGGGGGTGGCTTCGATGGTCTGGCGCACCTCCGGTGCCCAACCGGCGAACAGCCGCGCTATGGCCTCCTTGCCGCCCTGCCACACTCGGGCCTGGGCGGCGGGCATGTTCTTGGTGGCCCACCAGTAGACGTAGCCGCCGCCGATGTCGACGAGTCCGAACCGCTGGCCACGCCCCCAGTAGTGCGCCGCGTAGCCGTCGGTGACCTTGGGGTGGCGAAACTGCGGGGTCGCGCGCCAGCAGATGTAGCCGGCGTCGTTGGGCTGCTCGGCGCCCACCAGCCCGCGCCGGATCGCCGAGTTGAACCCGTCGGCGCCGATCACCACGTCCCCGTAGACCTGCCGGCCGTCCTGGAAGTCCACGCGCACCTCGTCACCGACCCGGGTGAACCCGGTGGCGGTGGCCCCCACCTCGACCTTGCAGCCGTCGGCCTGTTCCAGCAGCGCCTGTTGCAGGTCGGCCCGGTGGATGGCCAGGTTGGGCTGGCCTACCTCGGCCGCGATCTCGCCGAAGTGCATGGTGCGGATGGGGCGTCCCGTGCGGGTCAGGAACCGCAGCGAGTCGAACACGACCGCGCGCCCCTCGAAGTCGGGTTTGATCCCGATCGTGTCCAGCGCCGTCAAAGCGTTGCTCATCAGCGACAGCGCGGTGCCGGCCGGGCGCAGCCCGCTGGCCCGTTCGTAGACCTCCACTTCGTAGCCGGCGCGGGCCAGCCCGGCGGCGGCGGTCAGGCCACCGATGCCGGCGCCGATCACGAGGGCTTTCTTCGTTCGGTTCGTGGTCATGCGCGCGTCCAATCGTGCTGGTGGGGACCGTGCACAAGGTCAGCGATGTGTTTGGCCACCACGGTGATGTGGGGCTCGTCCATCAACTCCAGGTGGTCGCCGGGGACGTTGATCACGTCCAGTCGGCCGCTCGTCCAGTCCCGCCAGCCGTTGGCCGGGTCCTGGTACAACGTTCCGGCTGCGTCGTGCATCGGCGTGAGCGAGTCGGGCAGCGCCCCTTCGGCGCGCAGCAGCACCATGTCGTGGGCCTCGACGTCGGGGCGGTAGTCGATGAGTGCCTGCCAGTTGGCCTTGAACAGCGTGAACAGCCGCCGCACCGCCCGTTGCGACGTTCCCCACGGCAGCACGCCCGCGCGCATCGCCCGCTCGGTGATGAACTCGAATTTCTCGGTGAGCGTGGCCCCGGCCAGCCCCGACAGTCCCTCGGCCGGGGTGCGGCTGTGCTCGAACCACACCAGCTCCCAGAAGAAGAACTCCAGCAGCGTGTCGTCGGAGATCCTCACGGGGTGGCCGCGTCGGGTGGTGATCGAGTCGAGCACGATCAGCCGATCGACGCTGTCGGGGTCGGCCGCGCGCAGTTGCCGCGCCATCTCGAAGGCCACGAAACCGCCGAAGGACCAGCCGCCGAGCACGTAGGGGCCGTGGGGCTGGACCCGCCGGATCGCCTCGACGTAGCTGGCGGCGATGTCGCGCATGCTCGTCAGCGGTTCGCTGCCCGGTTCGCTGCCGGCCGCCTGTAGCGCATACACCGGCAGCTCCGGCGGCAGGTGCCGGGCCAGTTTCAGGTAGCACAGCACGTGCCCACCCAGCGGGTGCACCAGGAACAGCGGCGGCCGCTCGCCGGTGGCGCGGAGCGTCACCAGCGGGTCGAACTCGGCGACGGCCGCGCCCGCCCGCAGCCACTCGGCGAGCCCGGCCACGGTGGGGGTCTGGATGAACCTGGCCAGCGGGATGTTCACCCCGTAGCGCTTCTCCACCGTCACGACCAGCCGCATCGCGGTCAGTGACGTGCCGCCCACCTCGAAGAAGTCGTCGTGTACCCCCAGGTCGTTCGCCCCGAGCAGCTCCCCGAGCAGCTCCACCAACGCCTCCTCGTAGGTGTCGCGCGGCGGGGTCCGTTCGGCCGGTGCCCGCTCGGTCGGGGGGATGGCCCGCAGCGCCGCGTCGTCGCGCTTGCCGCTGGGGGTCAGCGGTAGCGCCGCCAGCCACACGAAGTGGGCGGGCACCATGGGGGCGGGCAGTTTCGCCCGCAGTTGGTTGGCCAGCTCGTCCAGGTCGACCGCCTCGGGGTCGCCGACCAGGAACGCCGTCAGGAAAGCGTCGACACCGTCGCGCCGGTGCGCCACCACCGCCGCCTCTCGCACGCCGGCCGCCGCGTCGGTCTGGCGCAGGATCGCCAACTCCACCTCGGCCGGCTCGATCCGGAAACCCCGCACCTTCACCTGGTCGTCGGCCCGGCCCAGCCACACGACCGCACCGTTGGGCAGCACTCGGCCCACGTCGCCGGTGCGGTACAGTCGCCCCTCTGGCCGTAGCGGGTGCGGCGGGAACCGCTCCTGGGTCAGCTCGGGCCGGTCGAGATAGCCGCGGGCCAGACAGTCGCCGCCGAGGTAGATCTCGCCGCTCACCCCCACTGGCACCGGCCGCATCGCCGCGTCCAGGACGTGGATCTCCACCCCGTCCAGCGGGGTGCCGATCGGCGGCAGGTTGGGGAAGCGGGCCGGGTCCTCGGGCATGGTGAACGCGGCGACCTGGTGGGTCTCGGTGGGTCCGTACTGGTTCTCCAGCAGCACCCCCGGCAGGGCCGCGCACAGCCGCCGCACCTCCTCGCTGGCGCGCAGTTGCTCCCCCGAGGAGATGATCACCCGCAGCCCGCTGGGCCGAATCCCCAGCGCGTCGGAGGCCTCGGCCAGCCGTTGCAGCGCCACGAACGGCAGCAGCACCCGCTCCACCCGGTAGTGGTCGAGCAGCCGCAGCAGCGCGGTGGAGTCCAGCCGGTCCTCCTCAGACACCAGCCGCAGCATCCCGCCGCCGCTGAGCGTCGCGAAGATCTCCTGGAAGCTCATGTCGAAACTCAACGGCGCGAACTGGAGTGTCTGCGCCCCCGGCACCCCGCTGGGCACCCGCAGTTGCCACTGCACGTAGTTGGCCCACATCCGGTGCGGCAGCTCCACGCCCTTGGGACGGCCACTCGACCCGGAGGTGAACAGCACGCACGCGATGTCGTCCAGCGCGACCGTGGGCAGTTCCACCTCCGGCGCCTCGGCGGTGACTGTGGCCGCGTGCAGCGTGATCGCGGGCTCACCCACCAGGTGGTCGTGGTGGGGGTGGGTGATCACCCGGAACGGGCGGGCGTCGGCGACGATCACCGCCAGCCGCTCCTTGGGGTAACTCACGTCCAGCGGCACGCACGTCAGCCCCGCGCGCAGGATGCCCAGCACGGTGGCGACCATCTCGGGGGAGCGGTCCAGCGCGACCCCGATGCGCGCGCCCGGCTGCGCCCCGGCTCCCAGCAGGTTCGCCGCCACCGCCCGCGAGACCCGATCCAGCTCCCCGTAGCTCCACCGCTGTTGCCCCAGCGCCACCGCGGGGGCCTCAGGGGTGGCCGTCATCTGGTTTTCGATGCGGGTGAGCACGCCGACCAGCGGCTCGGGGCGGGGTACGACACCGCGCTCGGGCGCCAGGAAGCCGAAGTCCACCGCTTCCTCGGGCCGTTGGGCCAGGCGGCGCAACACCTGCACGTAGGTGTGGCCCACCAGCTCGGCCTGGGTGGGGCTGAGAGTGACCCCGTCGGTGTCGACCCGCACGTACCAGTCGCCGCCACCGGGGTCGACGATGAGGTTGACGAACAGGTCGAAGTTGGTCTCCTCCCACACCCCCACGTCCAGCAGCCGCACCCCCGAAAGCCGGTGCAGCGACTCCAGCAGGTGCAGGTTCACGTGGTTGAACGCGGTGCGCAGCGTGACGCCGGTGCTCTCCTGGATCGCGCTGAGCGGGTGGTGGCGGTGCGCGTGGCCCTCGCGTTCGCGCTGGGCCACCGCCTGCACCACGTCCAGCCATCTGCGCGGGCCGGACACGTTCACCCGCAGCGGCACCGTGTTCAAAAACAGCCCCGTCAGTTGCTCGGCCTCGCCGGTCTCGGGCCGGCCGTGGGTCACCAGGCCCGTGGTCACGTCGTCGGAGCCGGCGAACAGGTACAGCGTGAGGACGTGGGCCGCCAGCAGCAGCGACTTCACCGGCAGCGCCCTCTGCCGCGCCGTCGCCTCGACCAGCTCGACCAGTTCGGCGGGCACGTCGACACGGTGGGAGGTGGGGGTGGCCTCCACCGGCGGCTCGTGGGGCCGTATCCCCTCCAGCCTGGTCGCCTCCGCGCCGGCCAGCAGCTCGCGCCAGTACTCGCGGTCCTCCGGCGAGGCCAGCGACCGCCGCTCCTGGCGCACGTGGCCCGCGCCGGTGGGCAGCGCCGCCGTTGGAGCGGGCTCGACCTCGGCGCCGGTCTCGTGCAGATAGCCCCACACCAGCTCCAGCACCAGGGTGGCCGCGCTCCAGCCGTCCAGGATCGCGTGGTGGAAGCTGAACACCAGATCCACCGAGGACGGCCGCAGGTGCACCCGGAACAGGTACAGCGGCGCCCGCTCGAACACATAGTGGTGGAACCGCCGCTGCTCCACGTGCTCGCGCACCCGCTCCTCGGCCGCCTCAGGCGTCGACGAGCGCAGGTCGACAACCTCCAGCCCGCCCGTGACCTCGTGGTGTACGACCTGTAGCGGCTCGGAATAGCCCGCCAGGTCGATCGAGGAGCGCAGCACCGGATGGCGCCGCACCAGCGTGGCGAAGGCCCGCCGTAGCGCCGCCTCGTCCCACTGCGGCGCCAACGCCAACGTGTAGCGGAACACGTCGTGGTACAGCGAGGACTCGTGGGGCTGGTCGCTGTGGTACAGCAGCCCCAGGCTCAGCCGCGGCACCGGGTAGGCGTCGACCGCCCACGCCAGCCGCGGCCGGTCCACGTCGGACACCAGCTCGAAGGGGCGGGGCGTCGCATCGACTGCAAAAGCGCGCACCCGCACCCGTTGCGCCAGCGCTGCCACGGTCGGGGCGGCCATCAGGTCGGCCAGCGTGAAACTCAAACCGCGCTCGGCCGCGAGCGCGCGCAGCCGCAGCATCAGGATCGAGTCGCCGCCCAGCGCGAAATAGTCGTCGTGGGCGCTCACCGATTCCACCCCCAGCACCTGCGCCCACACCGCCGCCAGCCCCTCCTCGACCGCGCCGTGCGGGGCCCGGCCCGCCTCGCCGCCCACGCGAGGCTCGGGCAGCGCGCGCCGGTCGGTTTTGCCGTTGGGGGTCAGCGGGATCGCGGCAACAGCCACGAAGTAGGCCGGGACCATGAAGTCCGGCAACCGGGCGGCCAACTCGTCGCGGAGCAGCACCGGGTCGAGCTCGGCCTCGGCCACGTAGTAGCCGACCAGGTGGGTGCCGCGGTCGGCGTCGACGCGGTCGACCACGACCGCGTCCCGCACCCCGGGTACCGCGGCCAGGTGGTTGCTCACCTCGCCCGGCTCCACCCGGTTGCCGCGGATCTTCACCTGCTCGTCGAGCCGCCCCAGGTACTCCAGGTCGCCGTCGGCCAGCCAGCGGGCGAGGTCACCGGTGCGGTAGAGCCGGCCGCCGGGCTCGACGGGGGTGGCGACGAACCGCTGCGCGGTCAGCTCCGGCCGGTTCAGGTAGCCGCGCGCCACGCCGACCCCGCCCACGCACAGTTCCCCGGGCGCGCCCACCGGCTGCGGCTCGCTGTGGCGGCCCAGCACATAGACCTGGGTGTTGTCGATGGGGCGCCCGATCGGCACCCGGTCCAGGGGCGCATCCGGGCAGTCGAACGCGGTGACGTCGACGGTGGCCTCGGTGGGGCCGTACAGGTTGGCCAGTTGCACCGCGCCGCCGAACACGCGGCGGAACCGCGCCACCTGCGACGGCGACAGCGCCTCGCCGCTGCACACCACGAGCCGCAGCGACGCGGCGTCGCGGCGCGCATGTGGGTCGCTTTCCAGCAGCTCCACGAACGGACCGAGCATCGAGGGCACGAAGTGCGCCACGGTTACCCGGTGCCGCGCGATCGCCGCCAGCAACTCCCGCGGGTCCCGTTCGGCGCCGGGCGGCGGCACCGCCAGGCACGCGCCGGTGAACGTCCACCACAGCAGCTCCCACACCGACACGTCGAACGAGATCGGGGTTTTTTGCAGTAGCACGTCACCCGGACCGATCGGGTAGCGGCGCTGCATCCACCACAGTCGGTTGACCACCGAGCGGTGCTCCACCATGACCCCCTTGGGGGTGCCGGTGGAGCCCGACGTGTAGATCACGTAGGCCAGGTTTTCGGCGGTGGCCGCGGAGCCGGTCGGCCCGTCGGCCGGTTCGGCGACGGCCGGCGGCGCGCCGACGTGGCGGGTGGCCGCTGTGGTACACGCCCGCGCCACCTCGGCCGTGCTGTCGTCGACGAGCACTACCGTGGCGCCGCTGTCGGTGAGCAGCAGGTGGATGCGTTCGTGCGGCTGGCGGGGGTCGATCGGCACGTAAGCGGCACCGGCGCGCAGCACCCCCAGGATGGCGGCCGGCAGGTGCGGGCCGCGTTCCAGCAGCACGGCGACTCGGTCCTCGGGGGCCACGCCGTCGGCGCGCAGCGCGCGGGCGACCCGCTCGGCACGCTTGTCGAGTTCGGCGAAGGTCAGCTCCTCGCCGGCGGTCACGATCGCGGACGCCTGCGGGGTGCGCGCCACCTGATCGGCCAGCAGGTCGGGCAGGGTGGCTTCGGTGGGGAAGTCGGCGTCGGTCGCGGTTTTGGCGCGGGTGAGGTCGGCGTGCTCTGCCGCCGAGAGCATGGGTAGCTCGTCCAGTGGTGTCTCAGGGGCGTGCAGTGCGCCGCGCAGCAGCGTCTCGATGTGGCGCGCCGCCGCCTCGATGGGGAAATCAGCGTCGAACACGTCGTCGCCGTACTCGACGTTGACGAGCACGTCAGCCTCGTTGTCGAGTTCGTAGACCCAGATCGCCAGCGCGTCCTGGTCGTGGGCGTGGGTTTGGGCGACCGTCTCGTAGGAGACGCCGGGCAGTTCGGGGGCGGTGGGCCAGCGCAGGTAGGAGATGGTGGTGTCGAAGGGCTGCTGGGTGCGCTGGCCGCTGTCGCGTAACGCGCGCACCACTTCGCCCAGTGGGGCCCGCTGGTGGCGCAGCAGGGTGCGGGTGGCGTCGCGGAGCTGGGCGAGCAGGTCGGTCACTGACTGTCCCGCGGCGGTGTTGACGCGCAGCGGCAGCGTGTTCGCGAACTCCCCGACGGTCTGCTTGGTCTCCTTCCCGGCTCGGTTGAGCAGCGGGATTCCCAGCACGACTTCGTCGGTGCGGTGGATGCGGGACAGGTAGAGCGCGACGGCGGCGGAGAAGAGGGTGAAGGGCGACTCGCCGCGTTTTTTGCTTTCGGTGATCAGGGAGCGTTCCAGTGTGAAGGCGTGCCGCCGGGTGCGGCGCGCACCGCTGGGAAAGCGGCGCGGGAACAGTGCCGGTTCGACGCCGGCCAGGGCGTCGCGGAAGAACGCCAGATCTTCCTCGTGGCGGTGGGAGGCGCGGTAGCGGGCGTCTTCCTCGACTTGACGCACAAACGACGGCGCCGTGAGCTGTGCTGGTTTCCCCGTTCGCACCGTGTGGGCGTAGTCGGCTCGGACCTGGGACATGAAGAGGTGTAATCCCCAGGCGTCGGAGACGATGTGGTGCGACTTCATATAGGCGTAGTGGACAGAATCGCTTTCTTTGATGATGGCGAGGTCGAATGGGTGATCCGTGGTGAGGTCATAGGGCGTTTGAAAGGATTGCCGCATCCATTCGCTCACGGCCGTCGCCGGGTCGTCTTCCCGGGAAAAGTCGATCACGGTGACGTCGGTCGCGTCGCGTTCGATCCACTGGTGGGCGATTCCGGCCGTCTCCCCGAACCGCAGTCGGGCGGCCTCATTGCGTTGAGCTGCTCTGCTGAGGCATTCGGCGAGTACTTTTACGTCGACCTGTCCGACGAATCTGTCGTAGATGAAGATGTTGAACTGCGGCAGTTCGGGAAACTGTGAGTTCGCTGCCCAAATGTCCTGCTGGTACGATGTGAGCTGGTTCTGGACAGAAACGGTCACAAGCCACCTCGGCTAATTTCTTGCTTGCCCTCGGGTGTGGTCGTGTGGCACAGGTCGACAGTTTTATCGGCGACGAACTTGATAGCAGCCGGGTCCCTGGAAGCTCACTCACAAGGGTTTTCGATCGTTGGGGGGGATTCCCGCTCTCGCTGGTTATAGCCACCAAGAGCAGGTTTTATTACTTACAGTGATGATCGGGTGACTGTTGAAGATTTGATCACTATGGATTTTTGATCATCAAGCCCTGTCTGGGGGGGCGAATTCCGTTAACCAACTGGTATAAGCGTAGATTCGTTTCGCGTCAAGAGGTAAATGAAGATCCTCTTTGTCGATGAATGATCATTTTCCTCTGGTTGTCGGTTGAGCTGCATATATTGCTTATTCTGCTGGTCAAAGGGTTGATTGGGGTGGCTTGAGCATGATCAAAATATTCCCTCTTGACTGGTTGAAGGGAAGATGCTCTCATCAATGCCGTAGCTGCCGTGGCATTCCGAGTATGCAGTCTGGTTTTTCCTGGTAGTGGATTTTTTCCCTGGTTGGCAACATGAGGGGGAGTTGCTCGCACGATTTGTTCCGTCGGTCTTATCGCGTGCATGAGCCGGAGCGTCGGTAATGCACTACTAAGCGTGGGGGAGCTGAATACCAGGAAGCGTGTCATCGACCTGGAAATGATCATTCTGAGGTCTGATGTTTAGGAGGGGCGGCATCCCTCATTTCGCCGCTTGCCCCGCAATCGCGGCCATCGGCGGCCGTCACGCCCGGCCGCGCCCGCACCGGGTAACGGCCGACGTGGCCTCGCCCACCCTCGGCCTTTCCGCCCGCGCCGGCTGTTTCTAGGGAAAGGGTTGCCGGTCATACTGGGGGTGTGACGGCGCGAACACCTCGGATCGAGATCGAGTACTGCACGCAGTGTCGCTGGCTGCTGCGCGCCGCGTGGCTGGCCCAAGAGCTGCTGACGACGTTCCGCGACGACCTGGGCGAGGTCGCCCTCGTGCCCGGCACCGGCGGGATCTTCGAGGTACGCCTCGACGACGAGACCCTCTGGTCACGCAAGGAGCGCGGCGCCTTCCCCGAACTGCCCGAGATGAAGCGCATGGTCCGCGACCAGATCGCCCCCGACCGCTCCCTGGGCCACACCGACCGCCACAAGTAAGCCCCACGCGCCCTCGGGGTCGTACCTTCCCGCGCCACGAGCGCCCCGCCTTCCAGAACCGACATTTGTGCCTTCACCTGGGGGTGCTATGCGGGGTTTGTCGCTTTTCGCGTTGCCATGATCATCGCGCGTGTCGCTGCTCAGCAACACTGGTGACCGAGAAGCACTGCGCTACGACACTCGTGGTGATCATGGCACTCCCCGGCTCCAGCTCCACCCCGCGGCGGCCAGCCGCGCCCACCCCAAGCCAACCGAACCCACCCGGCCTCGCCGCCTCACGCCACCCACCCCACACCCCCGGCCCACCAGCCACCTTCTGGGCTGCCGAGATCGCGAAGCGATCGAGGTACGAGCGGCCGAAGAACACTCCCACACACCCCAGCCGTTCGACGAATACCACGTAGCCCCCGTAGGGGGAGGGCGGGAGATCAGGACTTCTCCACGCCCTCCAGGAGTTCGCGCACACCCAACGTCGAGGGGTGGTCGGGGCCGCGCAGCCGCTCCAGGTCGGCCAAGAGCGGCCGTAGTGTCTCCTCTGCGAGTTCGCGCTGGCCCGCCCCCAACTGCAACAGCCCGATCTGGCGGCGCAGCTCCAGCGGCCGGGCATGGTCGGCGCCGTAGATGCGCTGCTCGTCGGTGAGCAGCCGGTGCAGGATGTCCAGCGCCCGAGCGGTGTCGCCGATGAGCGCGTGGCACGTCGCGTGCCGCAGCCGGTACCACAGCACCAGCTCGTCGTCGGGGCCGTCGCGTTTGGCCACGTCGAGCGCGAGCGCCTCGTAGGCCGGTGCGGCGCCGACATAGTCCCCGCCGTCGAACAGCACCCTGGCCCACTCCGCGCGCAGACTCACCACATCGGGGTCCACCACGCCGAAGGCCCGCTCGGCGGCCGTGACAGCGGACTCCAGCACCTCGGCGGCCTGACCGTACTCCGAGTCGGCGAGCAGTTCGGAGGCCGTGCCGCGCGCCCGTTCCAGGTCGGCGCGGCTCATGTCCTGCCGTTGGGTGGTGGCGGCGGCCTCCTCACGCGGCGTGGGCACCGGCGGGGCGGGAGGCGGGGTCGTGTCGTCGAACACCCGTTGCAGCACCGTCGCGTACATCCGCACCGGACTGGGGGCGTCCGGCGAAGCCAGCGCGCCGGGTAGCGGCCCCAGGCCGGTCACCACCGGCAGTAGCCGCTGGTACACCTCCTCGGCGTCGGCGGGGCGCCGCTCGGCCTTCTTTGCCAGCAGTTCCAGCAGCAGCCACTCCAGTTCGGGGGGCACGTCGGGGCGCTCCCGGCTCACCGGCGGCGGCTCCTGCGACACCTGCTTGTTCATCGTGCTGTAGGCGGTGGAGCCGGTGAACAGTTGGTGCCCGGTCAACATCTGGTACAGCGTGCAGCCCAAGGCGTACAGGTCGCTGCGCGGCGTGCTCACCGCGGTACTCACCTGCTCCGGCGCCATGTAGGACGGTGTGCCGATCAGTTGCCCCGACCCGGTGATCTGGGAGAACTCAGGCAGGTCCAGGGCGACGGCGAGCCCGAAGTCCAAGACCTTCACCGTCCCGTCGGGCTCCAGCATCAGGTTGGCGGGTTTGAGGTCGCGGTGGACCAGCGACGCCTCGTGGGCCACACTCAGCACCGCGCACACCTGCGCGGCGATGGCGGCGGCCCACCCCACGGGCAGGGCTCCCCGCTCGGCGAGCAGCCCCGACACGCTGACGCCGTTGATGCGCTCCATGACGAGGAACGGCCGCTCCTCGTGGGCGCCCACGTCGAACACCGCCGGCACGCCCGGATGTTGCAGCCGCGCCGTGACGCGCGCCTCGCGCATGAACCGGCGCACCAGCCGTTCGTCGTAGATACCTTCGGGAAAGCGTAGGAATTTGATGGCCACATCGCGGTCCAGACTGGTGTCGTGGCCTTCCCACACTTCACCCATGCCGCCGCGCGCCAATGGCGCGGGTCGCAGTTCGTAGCGTTCGTTGAGTATCGTCTTCGTTTGTTCGGTGGGTTTTGTTGTTTTTGCTAGTGGTCCGGGCTTTCTGGGCTGGTTGGCTCTGTTGTCACGTGTCATAGGGTGACTCCCTGGTCACCATGGCGCCGTCGCGCAACCCGGCCCCGGCCGCGCCGTACCGGCTCCTCGCCTAAGGCGAGGTCGACGGCGAGGAATGGCGGCGAACAGCCGGTTCCTATCTCGCGCTACGAACCCCGCCCAATGTCGGGACACCCCACGTCGGCGTGGGTCAGAGGGGCTTGTTTTCGACTACCTGTAGGAAGAAGTGCCATTCGGGGGAGTACGGAAGAGGGGGTTGACGGTCGC
The DNA here is from genome assembly GCF_039539445.1 of Salinactinospora qingdaonensis. Lineage (NCBI taxonomy): Bacteria > Bacillati > Actinomycetota > Actinomycetes > Streptosporangiales > Nocardiopsidaceae > Salinactinospora > Salinactinospora qingdaonensis. The sequence goes on along the minus strand of NZ_BAABDD010000006.1, from coordinate 56,616 downwards.
TGTTCTCGCTGTCGGACATGCCGATCCTGTGGCCTGCGGGGACCTCCGCGTGGCCACTCTTCTTATGAGAATAACTCGCCGTGTCTCACTTGCGGGCGCCGCCGACTTTTTCGTTATCACGTTATTGTCATTGGCGGCTTGGAAAACCTCTTGGGTTGGGGTGGCGACCGTCGGTGACGGCGTCGCGCGGCGAACCGACCCCCAGGGTCAGTGACATGAAATAGGTGGAGAGCCCCGGCTGTTCGCCGTGGGCTCTCCACCTTGCACACGGATTCAGGTCCGCTGGCGCTTTTCGGCTCATCGAGGTGTCACGGCGCGCGGTCGCAGGAGGGGGAGCGGAGACCGCGCGCCGTGGGCCGGGCTACGGCAGGTTGACCCACCGATGTGAGGAGATGCTGTCGTTCATGTGCTGGTTTGTGCCGTCGTAGGTGAAGTTCCGCAGGTTGCTGATGCCGACACCGTTGTAGATCCCACGCCCGGGACTGTTGTAGCCCGCGTGTTTGTAAACCCACACATCGTCGAGGTGGCCGGGGAAACCGTTGTTGAGCACCGAGGAGACCTTGTCGTTGCAGTGGCCCCAGTGGCGGGCATTGCCCTCCCACCTGTGGCACAGCGTGTTGTAGCCGGCGTGGGTGTAGGCGTAGAAGTATCCGTCGGCTTGGAGGGCGACGCGGCTTTCCCCGGCCGCCTCAGCGGCGGCACTGTGGGCGCCACCGGCGAGAGTGGAAACCATTACCGCGGCGCCGAGAGCGGCGGCCGAAAACGTACGTAGGCGACTCATGTTCTCTCCATTCGTGCGGGGTGCGTGTAGTAAGGAATCGTTCGTCAAAGGTCGATTCCGATCGCGGCGACGATCGAGCGGGCTTTGGGAAGGGCGGCGAGCTGTATCCGGGTTTTGGAGGTGATCGCGGATCGGTGCTCGTGGCGGAGTTCTCGCCGGTGCTCTCGCGCGAGGTCCCGCGCCGTGGCGGCCAACCCGGAGCTGCGCGCGCACCTCGCCTCCGCCGTCGCGAGCCGGATCTCCTCGTCCCTGGGCAGCGCAGCGTCTATCGGCTTGAGCTCCTCCCGGAGCCGGGCGGGGCTTTCGTAGGGGTAGCCGGCGGCACGCATGCATTCGGCCCATGGGCGAACCGCTTCGGTGAAGCGCGGATCGGTGATGACCCGTTCGTGCCGCACGCTTTCCAGGGCATCGACGGTCGTCTTGGCCTCGAACCAGGTTTCGAGGTCGCCGTACAGTTTGCGTTCGGCCTCCGACTGGCAGCCCTCGTCGTTACGGGTCAGCACCAACCCGTCGGGGTTTTCCACCGTTATCTCGTGTGGTGCTTCACCGTTGGCCGCTTTGAGCGCGACAGCTTTCCGCTCAGGAGGGAGGCCGTGAAAGTACCGCTGGTTGGGGTCTTCTTTTCTCATGCGCGCGATGTCGCTTTTGATATCACTCCCGTATCCGTGTTCCTCGGCCCAATTCACGTCGTCGATGACGTAGGGAAACCGCCCGGTCGTCGGCGGCGGTTCGGTTGGGATCTGGTAGGTGAACCCGTTTCTGCGCATGCAGTCGCGGAGTAGGACCTGCTCGGCTATGTGCAGCACAGTTCTTTCCTCGCCGGTGACCGTGCGAGGAGGCGGCAGTGGTTCCTCTCCCGGAGATGAGGCCGTGGAATCGGAGACGAGGTATAGCGTCGTCGTGACCGCTATCACCCCGCAGGCCGTAGCTAGGGCGGCGAGGAAGCCGCGCTTCCTCCCCTTAGAGATTCGTGGCATGCCGAATATCCCCCGTGGAAGCCACTTACCTTCTGTGTGTTCAATTCTCCATTGCGTCAGGGAATTGGCAAGGGGGTGTTTTGGAACGAAGAAGAAGGAGCTTGGATATGCCGCGGCCGTAATTGAATTCCTGTGACCGCTCTATCGGGAAATGAAAAGTGTCTGCCGATAGCTTCCGAATATGAGGAGATGTCGACAGTGGCGGGGTTTGGGACTTCGTGGTCCTCCACACTGCGCCACTGGTTGGGTCACGAAAATACAGCCCCAGCACGCCCGAACCGGCCACAGCATCAGGCCAGTTCCTCGAAAAAGGGAAGCCCCGCTCGGCGACGCCGTCAGGAGAGCCAGTCACGAAACTCTCGGCGGTGTCGCTGATTTGGAGCAGCCGGATACTGGGACTGATGGGACTGGGGAAAGGAAGGCTGGAGAAAGGTGGCCTGGGGCAGGGGATCGGCGGTTCGCACCGGGAGCGGGGCGCGAGGTTGGGTGTGATGATGCCTGCGCCGCTCGTGCCTCGATCGCTGCGCGATCTCGGCAGCCTGAGCTGCTCTGTTTGGATATGTCCGCACTAAGTCAAGCCGCCGCCTCCCGATCGGTGCCCCGAAATACCGGTATTCCTGGGCGTGTAAGGGGTGGAGGGAGAGCGTTCTTGGAGGGGGATTGTGGTGTTTCTGGAGAGGCGTGTAAGGGGGTGTTACTGGAGGGCTGTGAGGGCGGAGAGATGGCGTTTTGGGGGGAGGGGGTGGTGTTTCTGGAGAGGTGTGGAAGGGGGTGGTGTTCCTGGAGGGTTTGGGAGGGGAGAGGTGATGTCCCCAGAAGAGGCGGCGCCTGCCAAGACTGCCAAGACTGTCGAGGCTATTAAGGCTGTCGAGGCTGTTAAGGCTGCCGAGATCGCGGAGCGATCGAGGCACGAGCGACGGGCGTACCTCTGCACTCAGCTCACGCCCCAATCCCGTTGTGGGCAACCAACACCCACCTTCCCGAAGAGGTCATGGGTAGAGGTGCCCTGTGGGAAAGGGCGCCCCACGGCCAGCCCGCTGCGGGGGCTTCCCTGTGGCGGGACGCCGGACGATGCTCCCGAGCGTCCCGCCACGAGGTAGGGAAGTAGCTCAGAGACGGTCGTTCTTGACCGCCCGGAGGAAGGAGTCCCACTCCCCAGAGGGGAAGAAGAGGGAGGTGAGGTCGCGGTTCTTACTGTCCCGCACGCCGGTGAAGGGGCCTTCTGCGACCTCGACGCAGGCGAGTTTCTCATTCGTGTAGCTAGCCGTGTGCCACTGTCGCGCCGGCCAGGAACGCTCGGTGCTGGGGTCGTTGTTCATCATGTCACCTTGTACTCGTTAAGCAGCTTTGTCAGGAAATCCTGCGACTCGGCCGGGGACAGGGCCGCTGCCTTGAGATGGTCGAATATGCGTTCGTGCTCTAGCAAGTCGTCGGTGTCCTCGAAGAAGATCCCTCTGGGCGGGACATCGACGTAGACCGCACGGTCGGTCTCATCGAAGGTGAGGACGGAGAACCCGTAGTTCTGCGACATGCCCTTGGAGTGGGGCAGTACCTGGATGTCGAACGTCGGGCGCGCCGCCAGCTCCAGCAGATGCCGGAGTTGGGTCTCCATCACCGGTGCCCCACCCACGGCGCAGCGCAGACACGACTCGTCGAGAATCATCCAGATCCGGGGCGGCTCGTCGCGTTCCAGTACATTGCGGTGGCGCTGTAGCCGTATTTCGGTGAGGCGTGCTCGTTCCGCCTCGTCGGGGGTGTGTCCGCGGGTAATCAACGCTTCCACGTAATCGGGATGCTGGAACAACCCGGGAACCAGTCCAACCGTGTACTCCTGGATCTTGGCCGCTTCGTGCTCCAAGCCGTAGAACGCCACAGCGTTGACGTCCTTGTACTGGAACCACCAGGGTTTCTGCAGCCGGGCCGCCTTGGCGATCTCGACCAGTTCCTCGCGTAGCGCGTCGCTCGCCCCGTAAAGGCGGCACAGCTCGGAGACATCGGCCGAGTTCAGCCGGATGAACTTGCCGGTCTCGATGCGCACGATCTTGCCCGCTTCCCAGCCCATCCTGCGCGAGACCTCTTCCTGGGACAGGCGGGTCTGTGCGCGCAGCCTCTTGAGCTGGCTGACCAGGTGCCGTCGGCGGACGGGTGAGCCCTGGGCCACGGTCGTCTCCTCAGTCACTTGAGTAGGGGCGTACGTCTCGCCCATCTTCCCACTTGCCACGAACTACACATTCCATGATCTTCTAGGTCAGCTTTTTTCAATGACTTGGATTTTCCGTCACGTTGGATCACTATAGAAGTTGCCAGACACCCCCCGACCTCCGGTCGGCTTACCTCCTGGGGGCTGTTATGCCTGTGCTCCTGTTCCTGCTCATCCCGCCGCTCGTGGCGATGTGCCCGGCGGCCGAGAGGCCACCGGGCGGCGGCGGTGGTGCGCCCCGTCGGCGCCGACGTGCCTCCTCTGCCCACACCCCGCCTGGGTGCCGTATCCCCGCCTACGCCGATCCGGGCGGGTTCGCCGAGGTCGCCATGCGCCACCACGGCGACCCCTGGCCCGAGGTGCGGTGCCACCCCGGCCAGCGGTGCCCCTACCAGGCCCGGGACCGTGGGGCCGGTGTCGAGGTGCGCGCCGACACCCTCGACCTCTTCGACGAGGCCCTGCGCTGCCTCGGCGGCGCTCTGCCCGCCGCCCGCACCGCGATGTGGCGCTCCAACACGGTCCGGCCCTACTACCTCGCCTGGGAACAGCGCCGCGACCGCCAAGCCGGGGAGGACGAGCGCGCCGAGCTGGCCGCGCTGCTGCGCGAGGTGCTGGAGGAGGACGAATGAACTCCTACACCGCCCGCCTGGAGCGGCTGCGCGCCCGTTTCCCCGTCGGCTCGCGGGTCGCGCTGGAAGGCAACCGGGTGGGCACCGTGCGCGGCGTCGCCCCGCTGTCCTCGGGCACGATCGTGGTCTGGCTGCGCGTGCGCGGCCACTCGCTGGGCCTCGACCCGTTCAACGACATCTACCGGCTGCCCGGCGAACTCACCCCGCCCGAGGGGGTGAGTCGATGAGCGCCGCGACCGAACGGCGGTGGGGCCGTTCGCCCGTGCACGTCCACGAGCACGCCCGAGCCGCCGCGCTGCAAGCCCAGCATCCCGGCGTCATCGTCTGGTACGGCGAGACCTCCGGCCACTACTACGCCATGGACGCCGACGGGCTGCACGAGGCGCCGAACCTGGAGGCGCTGGCGCTGCGGATGTGGTGGCACACCCACCGGCCCCGCCCGCGCCACGCAACGACGGCGCCGACCGGGCGCCGGTCATCGGCCGCGACGGCGAGCAGGGCGAGCACCGCCCACGCCGGCAGACCCGGCAGGGGAGCGGTCGCACGATCGCGCCACTGACCCGCCGCCCGGCCCGCGGGCCAGAACCGTCGCCGAACAGCGGGCACACGACGACCATCCCGGAGAAACGGGGGAACGGGGGAAGGGTGCGCCGGACGACTCGGAGGGGGCGACCGGCGCACCCGCCCGTCTCTTCCGTGATGGAACGCCTTCCCCCTTCGCCGCCGTGGGGAACGGCGTGGCTGTGGGGCACAGCCATCCAGATGTTATTACAGAGAGTAATGTTATGGATGGTTCTTGTCGGGGGCGGAACGCGGCAACGCGATGGCTTTTGGGGTGTTTTGGGGTGCATTGTGGTGGCCACACTTGGCCAGTGTCAGTGACTTATTGTGATCACGGTTCTACGGTTGAAGTCGGGTCAGGTTCCAAACCACGCAGGAAGGACCGAGGATGACCGAGCGGATCGCTGCCGCCGCGGTCGAGGAATTCGACCTGATCACCCACTCTCCCGATGCGGAATCCCGCGGGATTCTGTTCCGTACCGGCGACTTCTTCCCTCTCAACCCGACCGCCCACACCCTTTCCGCGCCTGCCACACCGGCGACACAAGCTCGGCCGTGGGGACTGCGCTACCTTGTCGTGCCTCGCCTCAGTGCCGGCAAGCACGAGGGGAAGAGCCGCCCCACCTCAGCGGGAAGCCCAGACGGCACCGCCCCCGAAGAGGTCGGCACCGACTGATGGCCGACCACGCTGTTCTGATCCTGACCGATGCGGCCGATGTCGCCGCCGATCGGGTCGCGGCCGAACTCACGTTGCGGGGAGTCCGCGTCGTCCGCATGGACGCCGCGGACTTTCCCGCCACCGTGTCCATGGCGGCCACGATCGACTCGGGAAGCGCCTGGTCCGGGACGCTGACCTCCCCCAACGGCGACACGGTCGATCTCGGCGACATCGGTACCGTCTACCGCCGTCGCCCGACCCAATTCGGCGTGGACGAGCGCATGTCAGCCCCAGAGAAGGCGTTCGCCTACGGCGAGGCCCGCCACGGATTCGGCGGAGTCCTCAGCGCCCTGGAATGGGGCGGATGCCTGTGGGTCAACGATCCGGCCGCGGCGGTGCGCGCCGACTACAAGCCCGTGCAACTCGCTGCCGCCGCCGCGGCCGGGCTCACCATTCCACCCACGCTGATCACCTCGGCGCCCCACGCCGCCTACCAGTGGGCTCAGGACCTCGGACGCCCCGTCGTCTACAAGCCCCTGTCGGGAGTGTGGCACGCCGACGAGGGGCGTATCCGTGCCCTGTACACCTCCCCCGTGACCGACATCGCCGACCTGCTCGATCCGGCGCTGGCCCGCACCGCTCACCTGTTCCAAGAGCGCGTGGCGGAACAGTTCGAGGCCCGTGCCGTCGTCGTGGGCTCTGACGTGTTCACGGTGCGCATCGACGCCGCCGGCGAGGAGGCGCGCACTGACTGGCGCCGCGACTACGACGCGCTCACCTACACCCGCATCACGCTGCCCGACGAGGTGGCCTCGGCGCTGGTGGAGCTGCACGCCAGACTCGGTCTGGTCTACGGAGCGGCCGACCTCATCTGCGACCACACGGGCAACTGGGTGTTCCTGGAAACGAACCAGAGCGGCGAGTGGGCGTGGCTGGCCGAAGAAACGGGGATTCCCGTGGCCGAGCGGCTGGCCGACCTTATGGAAGCGGGACCGGCATGGACCAGGTGAACGACACCGATGTCGCCGCACGGATCGCCGCCCTGGCCGACGATCTCCACGCACGCGGCATCCTCCACGACCAACGGTGGCGCCACATGTTGCGGGCGGTGCCCCGTCACCACTTCGCGCCCACCACCGGCTGGGCCAGTCCCGACGACGGCGCCACCCCCCACGGCATCGACGCCGACACCGACCCGTCCGGCTGGTGGGACGCGGTCTACTCCGACACTTCCATCGTGTTCCAGACCGACGACGGCACAGCCGATCCCACCGCCGGCACCGGCGAGTTCTCCTCCTCGGTATCGGCCCCCGGGGTCGTCACCCGGTTCCTGGAGCTGCTCGACCTCGACGACCACCACCGAGCGCTCGATATCGGCACCGGCAGCGGATGGACCGCGGGTCTGTTGTCGGCCCGGCTCGGTGCCCACAACGTGACCTCGGTCGAGGTGGACGAGCGGATCGCCGCGCAGGCGGCGGCCAATCTGGAGCGAGCGGGATACGCTCCGACCCTCGTGGTCGGCGACGGAGCGAACGGCCGGCCCGATGGGGCACCCTACGACCGTGTCCATGTCACCTGCGGCGTCGAGTACGTTCCCGCGGCCTGGATCACCCAGACCCGCCCCGGCGGGGTGATCGTCGCCCCGTGGATGTCCGGCGGCAGCGTGGGCCACCGACTCCGCCTGACCGTGGTTGACGAGACCACCGCCGTAGGGTCCTTCCACGGCCCGGCGGCCTACATGATGCTGCGCGCCCAGCGCCACAACCGGGTCTGGGAAGCCCACCACAGCGAGCAGGCCCGCTACAGCACCACCCGGCTCGACCCCCGCGCCGTCGCCGGCGCCGGTTCGGGCGCTCACCTCGCCGTCGCCGCGCTGGCGCCCCGCATCGGCTGGTTCTCCGACATCGGCGACGACGGCGGATTCTCCCTGCTGCTGTACGAGCTGAGCAGCCGCGAGGACTCCTGGGCCGGCTGCTACTACCAGCCCGGCAACACCGACTACGAGGTAGTGCAGTACGGCGACCGGCACCTGTGGGACGAGGTCGAGGCCGCCTACCTGAGCTGGGTCAGGCTCGGACGACCCGGTCATGACCGCTTCGGCCTCACCGTCACCACCGACGGGCGGCAGCGGCTGTGGGTCGACCATCCCGAGCGGACGGTCACCCTCGGATGATCCTGGAAGCCGATGCTAGGCGGGGCGCGGGGTGCGGTCCCTGCCCGGCCGGGAGCTGATCCCGACCGGGCTCGGTTTTTCGAAGGCCGCTATGTCACGACGAGGGTGTCTGTTCGGCGATCCTCGGCCGCGAGGATCGCCGAACAGACACCCTCGCGACGGTCCTGAGTCTTCGCCGCTAGCTTTCGTCGCTTGCCTGTTGCGCGTCACGGTTTCGCCGGATGCGGGCCTCGTCGAAGCGCCACACGACGGTGATGACGACCGCACCGGCCAGTTGGAAGATCCCCCAGCCGATCTCGCCGATCGCGAACGACCAGATCGCCAGCGCCAATGGGATCACCGCGCAGGGGATCATGCCGATCCGGATGCGTGTTTCCTCGCGCAGAGTGACCACCTCCACCGCCAAGGGTGACATGTGGGCCGGCGCTCCAGACAGACGCGGCCTTCGAGGGTCTGTTGCGCGAACGACTGGGGTGCGGGCCGTGGGGGGTGTCCTTCGCTTGCTCGTGCCTCGATCGCTTCGCGATCTCGGCAGCCTGGGGACGGCCGCGGAGGCGCTTACCCGCTTGCACCCACCGCCGGCTCTCGTCTCCTGGCCAAAAACAGAATCTAGGCGCAGAGCCTCGGGTGGCGCTGCTGCGCGGGGCGCAGGTTACCGGCCCCTCCTTTCGGGGCAGCGGCGGGAGGTACCTCTGCCTTGCGGCATTCCCAACCAAAGACTCGTCTTTTTCGGGGGGATCTGCCGGCGGGGAGCCCTCGTCACAACGGAAGGGACTCAATTGTTCAGTGAGATAGGGGCGTCGTGGGAGTCGCTGGCTCTCGTGCTCATCACGACCGTCGGCGCCTACCTGGCGCTCATCGGACTGTCGCGGATCACCGGGCTGCGATCGTTCAGCCAGATGACCAATTTCGACCTGGCCGCCACGGTGGCCTTCGGCTCGATCGTGGCGACCACGGCGGTCAGCGGCAGCACGTCACTGCTGCAAGGCATCGTCGGGCTCACGGTGCTGTTCGTCGTTCAGAGCCTGCTGGCGCGGCTGCGTAAGCGCAACGGTGGGGAGCGGGTGCTCGACAACGGCCCGCTGCTGTTGATGAGCGGAGCGACGGTGCTCGGCGACAATCTGGACAAGGTGCAGATGACCCGTAACGACCTGCGCTCCAAGCTGCGCCTCGCGGGCGTGACCAGGATCGACCACGTGGAAGCGGTCGTCCTCGAACCCACCGGGGACGTGTCGGTGCTCCTCGTGGGCCCCGACGATCCGCCGCTCGACCCCGAACTGCTCACGGGCGTGGACGACGGCGAAATCGCCACCCCCACGAGCTAGGTTGGTGTTTTTTGAACAGTTGGGGTGCGGGCCGTGGGGAGTGTTCTTTGTTCGCTCGTGCCTCGATCGCTTCGCGATCTCGGCAGCCTGCGGGGTGCTTACCCTCGTGCGCCTGTGGCCTGTCTATTGGAGCATTCCTATTTTTACAGCGTCTGGGGTGCTTACCCTCGTGCGCCCGCCGCCTGTCGCGAGCGTGGTGGCGCGGGCGGCGGGTGATTCCTGATGCTTACCCTCGTGCGCCCGCCGCCTGCCCTCGCCGCTCTTTTCAAAAACAGAACCTAGCATTCGTGGTTCCCTCGCTCCCCTTGAAGCACCGGTGCCGGCGGCGCCCGCTCCGTCGCGGACCGGAACCGTTTCGGTGCCCGCCCCACCGCCTCCCCAAAGCTGCCGAGATCGCGAAGCGATCGAGGCACGAGCGAACAAAGAACACTCCCCACGCGCCCCACACGTCAGTCGTTCAAAAACAGCATCCGGACGCCTAACGTCCCACTTCCCAGCGGATTCGATTCGCCATTCGACGAAGAACAGCAAGCAGCGATCCGGGACCATCGCTGTCAATGGTGGGGGCCGGGTCCGGCCACGTGCGGTTTACCACGTATGGCTATAAAGCCGGAAAGATTTTCAGTGAACTCTCATGTTTCCATGTCGAGCGAAGGTCGAAATGAGAAAAATGATGCGTCAAGGGTAATAAGGGCATGTATGTATGCCATTGCTCACCGTTGTTGCCGTTGGTGATTCACAACTAGCTTTATCCGCGGCTTATCCGCCGCTCGGGGCGCCCGGGCGGCCCCGACGTGCTGAACGGAAACATCTAAATGGCTGGGCTGCGGGCAACCACCGCCGCGGTGGTGGCGAGCGTGTTGGCGCTGGGACTGGGAGCGATCCCAGCGGGAGCGGACGAGACGGACCCCTCAGAGCAGGAACAGGCGGCAGCGACCGCCGCCGACACCCAGGAATCCGTGGTGGTGCCCGGCTCCACCGACGAAACCTCACAGGTGTTCGCCAACCCCGACGGCACCTTCACCCTGGAGACCCACGCCGCCCCCGTGCGCGTGCGCGGTGAGAACGGCTGGGAACCCGTCGACACCACCCTCGTCGAGGCCGAAGACGGCACCGTGCGGCCCAGAGCCGCCGCAGCCGAGATCGCCTTCTCCGACGGCGGCGAAACAGGCGCGATGGCCAGCGTCAGCCTGGGTTCCAAAACCGTGTCGCTGGACTGGCCTACCGCCCTGCCCGAACCCGTCCTCGACGGCGACCAGGCCACCTACCCCGACGTGCTGCCCGACGTCGACCTCGTCCTGACCGCCAGTGCCGACGGCTTCACCCAGGTCCTCGTGGTCCACACCCGCGAGGCCGCCACCCACCCCGACCTCGCCGAACTCCAACTCGCCCTCGACACCCAGGGCGTGGAGATGAGCCAGGACTCCGGCGGTAACCTCACCGCCACCGGCACCGAAGGCGGCGAGCCCGTGTTCGTCGCCCCCGCCCCCTCGATGTGGGACTCCGGTGGCGACGGCCTCACCGCCACCGCCAAGGCCCAACGGCCGGCCGCCGGCGCGCGCACGGCCCAGCTCGACACCCACCTCGACGGCGACACGCTGCGCCTCGTCCCCGACCCGGCGATGCTCACCGACGAGACCACCCGGTTCCCCGTCTACATCGACCCCTCGGTGGCCGTGTCCCGCCCCGCCTGGGCCTACGTCGACAAGAGCTACCCGAGCACCTCCTACTACAACTCCTCCGACGACGACACCGGCATCGGCTACGAGCCGCAGTATGGCCACACCAAACGCGGCTTCTGGCGCTTCAGCGTCTACGAACGCACCCGCGACGCCGAGATCCACAGCGCCACCTTCCGCGGCGAGATCACCCACGCCTTCGGCTGCACCGACGCCGACCTCGACCTGTACCGCACCACCGGGATCAGTTCGGGCACCACCTGGAACAACCAGCCCAGCCAGCAGGACCACCTCGACACCGTCACCGTCGACTACGGTCGCCCCGGTTGCGTGGGCTCCGGAGTGGAGTTCGACGCCACCGACGCCTACGAGTGGGGCCGCACCAACGGCAAATCCTCGATCACGCTCGGCCTCTACGGCAACGAGACCGTGTCGGGCTCCAACTACGACTGGCGCCGCATCGACAAGAACCCCACGTTGCAGGTCGTCTACAACAACGACCCCGCCAAACCCGACACCGCTAAGATCTCGGACTCCCACGGCGGCGTGTGCTCCACCGACCCCGCCAACCCGCGGCTGATCAACGTCACCGACCCCACGCTGCGCGCCTTCGTCCGCGACGAGGACTCCCAGTACACCTCGCAGAAGCTCAAGGCCCGCTTCGTGTGGTGGATCGACGCCCAGGGCGAGCGCGACGGCCAAGCCGACTCCACCTACCAGGATGTCGCCACCTGGCCCGACGGCAGCTACCACAGCGCCACCGTCACCGGGCTGCCCGAGAACGAACTGATCGGCTACCGCGCCATCGTCGACGACCAGGACACGTGGGGTCCCTGGTCGGACTGGTGCTACCTCAAGGTCGACACCACCAACCCCGAGACCGGGCCCGCCGTCTCCTCCAGCGACTACCCCGAGGGCGACACCCCCACCGGCAGCGTCGGCAAACCCGGCGAGTTCACCTTCACCGCCAACGGGGTCAGCGACGCCGCCGCCTACCACTACAGCGTCAACGACGCCACCTGCTCCACCGAACTCACCCCCGACCAGCCCGGCGGGGCGGTAACCACCTCGATCACCCCCACCCACGACGGCCCCAACCTGATCCACGCCCGCACCACCGACGCCTCCGGCAACTCCTCGGCCTGCGTCCTGGTGCACACCTTCACCGTCGCCCAACCCAGCGACCCCGTCGCCCACTTCCCCTTCGACGAGGGCACCGGCACCACCGCCGCCGACACCCAGGACGGCTCGCGCACCGCCCAACTCTCCCAGGACGCCACCTGGGGGCGCGGGCGCGTCGGCACCGAGGACAGCGGCGCCTACCGCACGGTGGGCACCGCGCTGCACACCGACGGCTACGTGGCCGCCGACCCCTCCCCGTGGGACCACGCCGCCACCAGCGGCCCCGTCGTCGACACCACCGAGTCCTTCTCCGTGGCCGCCTGGGTGCGCCTCGACGGGAAGAGCGCCCACCACACCGCCGTCGCCCAGAACGGCACCGAACAGAGCGCGTTCCACCTCGGCTACCAGAACAACGACGACGCTTGGGTGTTCAAGCTCGCGCCCGCCGACGAGCACTGGGACTCCGAGCCGTGGACCTACGCCCGCTCCGACAACCCGCCCGAGACGGGCGTGTGGACCCACCTGCTGGGCACCTACAACGCCACCACCAACGAGGCCACCCTCTACGTCGACGGCGTGAAACAGGAAACCAGCACCCGACCCCAAGCCGAGTGGAACGCCACCGGCCCCCTCACCATGGGCCGCGGCACGTTCCAGGGCGACGCCAACTACTACTGGCCCGGCGACGTCGACGACGTCAAGGTCTGGGACCGCGTCGTCGTCGGCGAACAACCCCCCGAACCCGAGGCCCGGCCGCAAACCTGGCACCTGGCCAACGAGCCCGTCTCCCTGACCGGGCGCTGGCAGCTCGACGAGACCAGCGGCACCACCGCCGCCGACGACAGCGACTACGGCCGCGACGCCACCCTCGACGGCGACCCGGCCACCGCCTGGGGCCAAGCCCTCAACGACGTCACCTTCTCGCCCGGCGTCACCCTCGACGGCGTCGACGAGCACCTCGCCACCGCCGGCCCGGTGCTGCGCACCGACCGCAGCTTCAGTGTGGCCGCCTGGGTGCGCCTCAGCGAGATCGGGGCCAACTCCACCGCCGTCAGCCAGGACGGCGACGTCCACAGCGCCTTCTACCTCAGCTACCAGCACACCTACGACTACGACAACTGGGTCATGAAGCTGCCGCCCTCCGACACCATGGGCGCTTCGGGCTGGCACCGCGCCCTCTCCGACCAGGCGCCCACGTTCGGCGTCTGGACCCACCTCGCCGCCAGCTATGACCACACCGCCGGCGAGATCACCCTCTACGTCGACGGCGTGAAGCAAGGCACCGCCACCCAGGACACCCCCTGGCACGCCGGCGGCCCCCTCCTCATCGGCGGCGCCCAGTTCGAGGAAGCCTTCTCCGACCCCTGGAACGGCGACATCGACGACGTCCACGTCTACCAGGGCGTACTCAGCGAGGACGAGGTGACAGATATCCGCGGAGGGCAGGTGGTCATGCCATAGGCCGCATCAACTCCCTCACCCCCGCACATCTCAGCGCACGAGTCCGGTGGCCTTCGGGCCACCGGACTGGAGGTCTTCTGTGTCCCATCCCCTGGCCCCCGCGCGGCGCCGTGCCCGCATCCGCAATGCCCTCTCGATCGCGACGTCGCTGCTACTTGCCCTTAGCCTGCTCGTCACCACACCGGCATCGGCCGTCCCCTACAACGATCGCCCCGAGACCCAAGAAACCCCGTCGGTAGCGGGAAGCGAGGCGGCCTCGGCCGCCGCCGCTCGCGACGACGCCGCCACCCAGGCGGCCCGCACCGATCCGACAGAACCGAAGTGGCCCGCCCCCCAAACCCAGGAGGTGGACCTACGCACCGGCCAGCAGCAGGCCCGCACGCTGGCCGAGTCAAAGGCAGCAGAGCCGGACGCCGCAGTCACCCTCGGTGCCGTCTCGCAGGAGGCCGCGCGCGACTGGCAGCTCCCCGAAGGGCTGGCCCTGGCCGAGGAAAACGCGGGAGGACAGGCCACCGCTGACGAGCAGAACGCTCCCAGCGCCTCCGCAGGCGCCTCCCGAACACCGACGAGCGCCGCCTCCCCCTCGGCCTCGGCCTCCGCGTCCCCGTCTCCATCGGTGACAAGTCCGTCTCCGGAGCCTGCCGCTTCCGAGCGTCCAAGCCCCGACCCCTCCGACACCGCCGCATCGCCGCGGGAACCGCAGGTATCCACCTCACCTGCCGCGCCGGAAGTGTCCGCCGACCAGCGGGCCGTGCGCACCGCCAGCGTCGAGGTCCTCGACCGCGAGGCCGCGGCCAAGGCCGGCGTCGACGGGCTGCTGCTGCGGGTCACCCGCACCGACGGCGGCACCGTCCCCGGGCCGGTGGAACTGTCGGTCGACTACACCGACTTCGCCCCCGCCTTCGGCGGCGACTACGGCAAGCGGCTCACCCTGCGCGCCCTCGACGACTGCGTCCTCGAAGCCGCCGACAGCGACTGCGGCGGAGCCGAACTCGACACCCAGAACGACACCGAGGCCCAGACCCTGACCACCGTCGCCCCCGCGAGTTCGGGAACGGGAACCCTCGTCGCGGCCACGTCGACCGCCCAGAGCGGTACTGGCGACTACTCGGCGACTCCGCTGTCTGGTGCCTCAGACTGGAATGTGGGGGTCCAGACCGGCGACTTCAACTGGTCCTACCCCATGGATCCCCCCAACGTGGCGGGCGGCCTCGCCCCGGACATCGCGCTGAACTACTCCTCCCAGAGCATCGACGGGCGCACCGCCACCTCCAACAACCAGACCTCCTGGATCGGCGAGGGCTTCACCTACCAGCCCGGCTACATCGAACGCCGCTACAAGCTCTGCCAGGACGACGACCACCAGGCCGCCGACCAGTGCTGGGCGCGCGAGAACGCCATGCTCTCGCTCAACGGCATGTCCGGCGAGCTGATCATCGACGACAACGGCGAATGGCACCTGACCAACGACGACGGTGCCCGCATCGAGAAGCTCACCGGCGCGACCAACGGCGACAACAACGGCGAGTACTGGAAGGTGACCACTGACGACGGCACCCAGTACTACTTCGGCCGTAACCGGCTACCCGGCTGGTCCTCAGGCGACCCCGAGACCAACTCGGCGTGGACCGTCCCCGTCTACGGCGACGATTCCGGCGAGCCCTGCTACGACTCCACCTTCGCCGACGCCTGGTGTCAGCAGAGCTACAAGTGGAACCTCGACTACGTGGTCGACACCCATGGCAACGCCATGGCCTTCTACTACGAGCAGGAGACCAACCACTACGGCCGTAACTTCACCGGCCAGGCCACACCCTACGATCGGGGTGGCTATCTGACCCATATCGACTACGGGCTGCGCAGTGACGACCTGTTCGCCACCGCGCCGGCGCGCGTCGACTTCACCCTCGGTGAGCGCTGCATCCCCACTGAGGACTTCGACTGCGCACCCTCCAACCGCACCGAAGCCAACGCCGAGCACTGGCCCGACGTTCCTTTGGACCAGGTCTGTGAGGCCGGTGAGGATTGCACCGGCAAGCACTCACCTACGTTCTTCTCCACCAAAAAGCTCAACGAGGTCACCACCCAGATCTACGACGGCTCGCAGTACACCGACGTTGACTCCTGGAAACTGGAACACAGCTACCCCGAGCCGGGAGACGGCACCGATCCCGCGCTGTGGCTGGAGTCGATCGCCCACACCGGCCACGTCGGAGGAACTGTCACCACTCCCGCCGTGACCTTCGGCGGTACTCCAATGGACAACCGGGTCGACGATCCCTCCGATGGACTGGCGCCCATGAGGAAATGGCGCATCACCGCGATCTACACCGAGGCCGGTGCCCAGGTCGACATCTCCTACTCCAGCCAGCAGTGCGCCCACGACGACACACCCGAGCCCGACGCCAACACCCAGCGCTGTTACCCGGTCATCTGGACGCCGCCGGGTGAGCAGCAGATAACCGACTGGTTCCACAAGTACGTGGTCACCCAGGTCACCGAAATTGACCTGGTCGCCCAGCAGCCCGACGTCGTCACCTCCTACGACTACCAGGGCGGGACCGCCTGGCACTTCGACGACCCCGACGGCATTGTCCCCGAGGACCGCAAGACCTGGTCGCAGTTCCGCGGCTACGAGAAAGTCAAGGTCCACAAGGGGAACCCGAACGGCACCCGTTCAGAGACCGAGTACCTGTTCTTCCGCGGCATGGACGGCGACAAGCAGGAAGGGACGGGAACCCGTTCGGTTACCATCACCGACTCCGAGGGAGGCCAGCAGACCGACCATGATGCCTTCAGGGGCATGACCCGCGAGGTCATCAAACGAAACGGCGTCGGCGGTGAGGTCGTCAACAAGACCATCACCACCCCGTGGAAGAAGCAGACAGGCCAGCGCCAGTACACCTGGGGCACTCTGCACTCTCACCTCACCGGAACCAAAAAAACCACCAACTACACGGCGCTGGAGTCGGGACAACGAGTCACTGAGACCGTCAGTACCTTCGACGATCGAGGTTTCGTCACCGAGGAGCACGATCGGGGCGACGTCTCCGACCCCGACGACGATCGGTGCATCCGCGTTACCTACGCGCGTAACACCAGCGCATGGATCCTCAACACGGTCTCACGCACTGAAACCGTCGACGTGGGCTGTGACACCACCGCATCCCGCCCCCAGGACCTCATCAGCGACGTCCGCAGGTCATACGACGGGGGCACGTTCGGTGACGCACCCACACGTGGTCTGGTCACCACCAAGGAACGTATCGCTGAATACGACAGCGGTTCCCCCGTCTACCAACAGGTCACTGAGAAGACCCACGACGAGTACGGACGTGTGCTCACCGCCACCGACGCCCTGAATAACACCACCACCACCGACTACCAGGCCGACGTTCCCGGTGGCCCGGCCACAACCATCACCACCACCAACCCGCTCAACCACACCACCGTCGAGGAACGCGACCCGGCCCGCTCCATGACCACCGCCAAGGTGGACGCGGCGGGCAACCGAACCGAACTCGCCTACGACCCCTTCGGGCGCCTCACCAAGGTGTGGCGGGCTGACCGTGACCCGGACACCGGCGCCAGCCCGAATATGAAGTTCGAGTACAACCTGCGCAAGGACACGCCGACTAGTGTCGTCACCCACAAGCTCAACAGTGACGCCGACTACGTAACCAGCTACGAGATATACGACGGGCTGCTACGTAAACGCCAGACCCAAAGTCCGGCCGTTGGGGGCGGGCGCGTCATCACCGATGTCTTCCATAACTCACGCGGGCTCAAGGTCAAGCAGCGCGACGCCTACTACAACTCCAGTGCCCCCTCCGAAGACCTGTTCATCGTCAACAACGACGACGACATTCCCCGCCAGACCGAGACCGTCTACGACGGGGCGGGCCGTGCTACCGACGTGATCCAGGTTTCGCGTGGTGAGGAGCAGTGGCGCACCACCACCGAACACCTGGGCGACCGCACCAAGGTCACCGCCCCCGAAGGCGGAACTGGCACCACTACCATCAACGATGCTCGGGGCCGTACCGTGGAGCTGCGCAAGCACCACGGCCGTACGCCCGACGGCAGTTACAACGCCACCACCTATACCTACGCCAAGAACGGCCAACGCGCTACGGTCACCGACCCCGAAGGCAACACCTGGTCCTACAGCTACGATCTACGTGGTCGCAAGGTCGAGACCACCGACCCTGACGCCGGTACCACCACCACGACCTACGACGCGCTCGACCGCAAGGTCACCACGACCGACGCCCGCGGCGAGACTATCGCCTACGTCTACGACGCGCTGGGCCGCAAGGTCGAGATGCGTGACGACTCACAGACGGGGGCGCTGCGCGCCGAATGGGTCTACGACACCGTCGCCACAGGCCAACTCAGCTCCGCCACCCGCTATGCCGACGGCGATGCCTACACCACCTCGATCCTGGGTTACAACGAACGCAACCAGCCGCGAGCCACCGAGATCAGCATCCCCTCCTCCGAGGGAGAGCTCGCCGGCGACTACATGTTCCTCACCCTCTACAACCCCGACGGAAGCGTGCAGGGCAGGCGGATGCCGGCGGCCGGCGGCCTGGGACTGGAGGTCTTGGCCTACGACTACAACGATCTCGGCATGCCCACCACCCTGACCGGCGACGACGACATCATCACCGACACCACCTACACCCCCGACGGCAAGCTGCTGCAACGCACCTTCGACAGCGGCAACGACGCCGCCTGGGACACTCGGGCTTACGAGGAGGCCACCAACCGGCTGTCGATGAACAGCATCGTGCCCGAGGTCGGCACCGGTTCGCTGGTGGATCGCACCTACAACTACGACGACGCCGGCAATATCCTGCGCATCGGTGACGAACCTAGCGGGAACGGGATCGCCTCCGACGTGCAGTGCTTCGAATACGATCACCAGCGTCGGCTGACCGAGGCGTGGACACCCGATGCCACCGGTGAGAACGCCTGCGACGCGGACCCTGAAGCGCAGAATCTCGGCGGGGCGGCGCCGTACTGGCACTCCTACAGCTACGACGCCATCGGCAACCGCACCCAGGAGGTGCATCACAGCGCCAGCGGTGACACCGTCCGCGACTACACCACTCCGGGAGCGGGCCAGTCGCAGCCCCACACCGTCACTCAGGTCGACCAGACCGGGGCCGCCGGGAATGTGACCGAGTCCTACGATTACGACGCGGCCGGCAACATGGTGCAGCGCACCACCGACACCCGGGATCAGGCCCTCACGTGGGATGCCGAAGGCAACCTCGTCAACGTCTCCGAGGCATCCGGCGGTGACACCTCGTACCTCTACGACGCCGAGGGCGAGCGCCTGATGCGCTATGCGGACTCGGAGGCGACGCTGTACCTGCCAGGCATGGAGTTGACCTGGACCACGGGTGACAGCAACGCAGAGGCGACCCGGTTCTACAGCCAAGACGGCGAGACGGTGGCGGTGCGCCAGAACGACGGCACACTCCATTGGGTCTTCTCCGACCATCACCAGAGCGGCCAGTTGGTCATGAACGCAGCTTCGGGTGACACGGTCCGACGCCGTTTCACCCCCTTCGGGCAGCAGCGCAGTTCCACAGGAAGTTGGCCCAGCGAACGCGGGTTCGTGGGCGGTACGGTCGATGCCTCTACCGGGTTGACCCAATTGGGGGCTCGGGCTTATGACGCCGACATCGGTCGGTTCATCTCGGTCGACCCGGTGATGGATCTGTCAGATCCACAGCAGATGCACGGCTATGCCTACGCCAACAACAACCCGATCAGCTTTACCGACCCCAACGGTCTGTGGTTCGACAGCGTAGTGGAGGCGGTCACCGGTTTCGTTGACTCCGCCGTCGACACAGCCAGCTCCGTTGTTGACAGTACGGTCAACTGGTTCCGGAATCTTTTTCCTGGTGGAACCACAACGGTCGTTCCCGACGAAGATAACAGCAGTGGCCCTTGTGGATGCAGCCCTGTGGACAGTGACGGCGGAAACGGCAGTGGCGATGGTCATGGCGGTTCCGGCACCGCTGGAAGCGGTAGTAGCGGAAGCGGTGCCGGTGGGTATGACTGGGGGTACGGTGGTAGTTCCAGCGGTTCCTCTGGTTCCGGAGGTTCCAGCGGAAGCGTGGGACAGGCAGTCAACCACGACCCCTACACCGGTCCAACGACAGACCCCCTGGCCGAATCAATCGACGCCGCGAGAAGCAATGCCTACAATCCAGCACGTATCGGCGGAAATGGCATGTATGCTCCCGGGGTTCCGCCGGGATGCACACTAGCTAACATCATCCAATGCTATATGCAGCCGACTCTCGTACAGCTCGATCAAGCTGTCAATGAAGCACAGGATAGAATCCGACAGGGGATGCAATTCTGGCATCGCCATGGGGTTATTTCAGGGGGAGGCTGTGTCGCTGCTTGTGGTGGGTTTACCTATCAAAATGGAACTCTCGCATTTACTGTCGGTAGCGGTGGATTGGGTGGCTGGGGGGTCGCTACAGGTTACAATCATATGGACCCACGAAAAGCTCATATGGTGAGCCCGACGGTGTGTGCCGTTGCTCCTGTTTATGGCGGGGCATGCGTGAACCATAATGCGACTCCCGATCAAAGTGAAGAAGGTTTTGGGGTCCAATATGCTTATGGTGCAGGGTTTCAAGTTGGTGGGAATATTACTGTACTTCAGCTTGAGCTTAAAAATCTGGAGCCGATTCCCTTGACGTGGCCTGAAAATTCGAGACTTTAAAATTTATTGGCTTTTTCGTTATGATTCAGAGTTTAAGATGGCGAATCCCCTCTTTGTGTTTGCTGTTTCTTTAGCTGCGATTGTAGTTGCTATATTGAATATATTCTACTACGATAAAATATCCGACCTTACTCTCATTTTTGCTCCTCGTTATTTTAGGGAAGGGCGCAAAAAAGCCGAAGGGAGCTTTATGGATAAAGTGAATAAATATCTTCTTTCTTTTTTCTTGGGTGTGGCTGGAGTTATTTTTTTCTTGGCCGGAGTAAAGATGGTATCGAATAGCTGAAATCCCGAAGGGTCGAGGCCTGATCCCACGAGCGAGCCCGCATGCGACGCCATGTCTTTCCGGTGCAGGGGCCCTAGCATGGTTCCCCTGCACCTGAGATAGGTATGGCCATGACAGCTTGTGAAGAGCCACGCAACCATCCCGTTCGATGGATCGTTTTCTGGAAAAGAACGACGGCACCCTGCACTGGGTCTTCTCCGACCACCACCAAAGCGGACAGTTGGTGGTGAACGCGGCCTCCGGTGACACGACTCGGCGTCGCTTCACCGCTTTCGGCGAGGAACGTAGTTCCACAGGAAGTTGGCCCAGCGACCGCGGTTTCGTGGATGGTACCGTCGACGCTTCAACCGGGTTGACCCAGTTGGGCGCGCGGGCCTATGACGCCAACATCGGCCGGTTCATCTCGGTCGACCCGGTGATGGATCTGTCCGATCCCCAACAGATGCACGGCTATGCCTACGCCAACAACAACCCCACCAGCTTCACCGACCCCGACGGCGAATGGCTCTTCAGCATCACCGCCATGGTGCATACCGTTGTTCAGGCGTATAACTACGTCAAAAGCGTTTACAACGGCTCGACTACCACAGATCACTCCAACAACTCAGGCTCGGGCGACGCGCGTGGTTCTGGTGCTCATCACCCTCCGATCGGGTACGGCTCTTCCTCCTCAAGCGGTGGCTCTTCGGGGGGAAGCTCCAACTACGGCGCGGTCGACCATGATCCCTACGACGGTCCTTCCACCGATCCCAAAGCCGATGCCCTCAACAAGGCCGAGAGCAGCCAGGACGAACAAAACTGGTGGGATTCGGCATGGGATGGTGTACAGGATTTTGGTAGTGCGATTAATGATGAAGATCATCTTCTTGGGAAAGCTTTTTCTCTTTGTGCTGATTGGGCTTTTACCTGGCTAGGAGCTGCCTGTGGAGCAACGCAAGCTGCAGGATACGCTGTAAATGGAGAGTATAAAAAAGCTGCAGGAGCGACGGCTGGAGCTGTGGCCGGAGCTGTTGGGGGGCCGATATTCGGAAAAATGGCGAAAAAAGCTACAGCAAAGATCATCTCTGATGATGCGGTTCTAGGGCTTAGTGAAAGAGGGGCTAGAAGGCAGCGGGTTTGGGGGAAACGACTTATGGACAGAAGTGCCGATCTTCATACCATGGCGGTTTCTAATGCAACAGGAACACATGTAACCCAAGAATTGGGCGCACAACCTTCGCAGACTTCGCCGTACCTATTTTTGGATCCCAGTGAGATAAAAATTCGCTTGTGAATTTGTGGTTAAATCGTGCGTGCCACGCAGAAATCTGCGTGGCACGCACGATTGTACCATGAAGAGTGTGAGGGAATATGACTGTCGCTCCCATTTTCTTTGCAGAATCTCAAACGAAGAAATTTTTTTGGCATTCAACATGGCATCTTTTTCTTTTGGGTTTAGTGTTTTTTGGGTTTGGGCTTTATTTAAATTGGCCACTCGGGGGAACCATTTGGGTGTCGTTGTCTTTTATTTTTTTGGGAATATTGAGATATATTTTTTGGATTTATTTTTATGGGAAAAATTCATTTTTCATAAATCCGGAGGATGTCATATTTCAAACTCGTCATGGTGTCAATAAAATTTCACTCGAAGATGTTCATGGAATCCGCCTCCTTCCTAGTACAAGAAATCCGGAATCGGATTGGAATGGTTTTCCAATGATTGAGCTTAAATTGTCAAGCGGAAGAAAAAAGAAGATAAAAATCGGCATTTTTCCTTCTGAGTCAGAAAAGAAATTCTTGGAACTTAATAGGGTGGCTCCGTCTGTAGGGTTTAGATTTTATTATGATGGCTTTCGTCATTTTGGATGGTGGGTAAAATAAAAAATTTTTGCTGAGATTTTCTCAACGGTCCCATCGAGTTGCGCCAGCACCACGGCCGCACGCCCGACGGCACCTACGACGCCACCACCTACACCTACAACTCCAGCGACGAGCTCATCGAGGTCACCGGCCCCGACGGCAACACGTGAGAGAACACCTACGACCGCAACGGCCGCAAGACCGAGATGCGCGACGATTCCCAGACCGGGACGTTGCGCGCCGAATGGGTCTACGACACCGTCGCCACGGGGCTGCTGACCTCGGCCACCCGCTACGTCGACGGCGCGACCTACAGCAGCGAGGTCCTCGCCTACGACGAGAACGGTCGGCCGCAGGCCACTGACGTCACCATCCCCAGCAGTGTCACCGGCCTCGGGGGAACCTACCGGTTCATCACCCGCTACAACCCCGACGGGTCGGTGCGTTCCAAGGTGCTGCCCTCGGCCGGCGACCTGCCGCGGGAGAACCTGAAGTTCACCTACAACGACGTCGGTATGCCCACCGAGCTGGCCGGCACCGACACCTACGTCACCGACACCGTCTACTCCAAGGTCGGTGATCTGCTGCAACGGGAGTTCACCGCTTCTGCGATCGGCGCCGACAGCACCTGGCTGACCCGCGACTACGACGAGGCCACCGGCCGGATGCGCCAGACCACCCTGGTGCCCGAGGTCGGCACCGGCTCGCTGGTGGATCAGACCTATGAGTACGACGACGTCGGCAACGTGCTGAGCATCACCGACAACCCGTCGGCTCAAGGGTTGCTGTCGGACACCCAGTGCTTCGCCTACGACCACCTCCGCAGGATGACCGAGGCGTGGACGCCCGACTCCACCGCTGACACCGCCTGCGACGCCGCGCCTTCGGTGCAGGACCTCGGCGGTGCGGCACCGTACTGGCACTCCTACACCTACGACAAGATCGGCAACCGCACCACGGAGACGCGGCATTCGCCTTCGGGCACGGTCACCAGCCGCCAGTACACCCACCCCGACGCCGGGCAGCCCCAGCCCCACACCGTCACCAGCGTCACCGAGTCCGGCCCCGGCGGCACCCGGTTAGAGCAGTACGACTACGACGACTCGGGCAACATGATCTCGCGGGTCACTCCTTCGACCGAGCAGACGCTGGAGTGGAACGCCGAAGGGAAACTGACGAAGGTGACCGACACCCAAAGCGGTGCCGAGACCACCTTCACCTACGACGCCGACGGCAGCCGGCTGCTGCGCGAGACCTCGCAGGCGACCACCCTGTTCCTGCCCGGCATGGAGGTCACCTACGACAAGGCCGCGGCCGAGACCAAGGCGACCCGCTACTACAGCCACGCCGGCGAGACCGTGGCCGTGCGCGAGAACGACGGCACGCTGAGCTGGTTGTTCTCCGACCACCACGGCACCGGGCAACTCGCGATCAACGCCGCCACCGGCGACACCGAGCGCCGGCGCTTCACCCCCTTCGGCCAGGAGCGCCAGAACTCCGGTAGCTGGCCGGGCAGCAAGGGCTTCGTCGGCGGCACCATCGACGCCTCGATCGGGTTGACCCAGTTGGGGGCGCGCTCCTACGACGCCGATCTTGGCCGGTTCATCTCGGTCGATCCGGTGTTGGATCTGTCCGATCCCCAGCAGATGCACGGCTATGTCTACGGCAACAACAACCCCACCAGCTTCTCCGACCCCAGCGGTCTTTTGTGGGGCTCTATTGTAAGCACCGCGAAGAGTGCTGTCAGTTGGGGTAGCGATGTGGCCAGTTCCGCTGCCAGTTGGGGGCGCGACACACTCAGTTCCGCTTATAGCTGGGGTAGGAGCGCTCTCAGTTCCGGTTACAGCACCCTCAAGAGCTACTACCACAAGGCGAAGAAAACCATCTCCTCGACCTACAACAAGGTCAAGTCTGCCGCGAAGTCCGTCGCGAACTCGGTGAAGAGCGCCGCTTCCAAATACGCCAGTTACGCCAAGAAAGCCCGCAGAAAAGCCAGGCGGATTTATAAGAAGATTCCCTATTCGGACAAGGTTGCGAGCTTTACTGCCGGAGTTCATAACGCCACGAAGTGGCTTCCGATGAATGCGGCTTCAAATTATGTTGCCAATACCATAAGTAAGAAGCTTGGTCTTCCCACAGTCGAGGAGACCTTCACACAGATGGGGGCCGATCCCAACTCGATCTCCTACAAAGCTGGCGAGTTCACGGGGGACGCTCTTATAGAGGCGGCAAGCGGTCCGATCCCCGGCGGAACAGCCCTCCGTGTGGCGCGTAAGGGCAAGTTCGGAAAGAAGCTTCTCGACGCTTTCAAGCGTGGCTGTAAGTCCAACAGCTTCGTTCCCGAGACCGATGTGGTCATGGCCGACGGCGACACGAAGCCGATCGAGGACGTCGAGGTCGGCGAGAAGGTGTTGGCCACTGATCCGGAGACGGGCGAGCGGGAGTCGCAGACGGTGCTCGCCACGATCGTCGGCTCGGGGTCGAAGGATCTGGTTGAGATCACGGTGGATACGACCACCGAGCGCGAGCCGGACGAGGCGACCGACGGCACGGGCCTGAACGGTAACGGTGGTTTTCCCGGGCCTACGGCGGTCGGTGATCTGATCATCGCCACCGAGGGGCACCCCTTCTGGGTTCCCGAGCTACAGCGTTGGGTGCCTGCGATGGACCTGGCCCCGGGCATGTGGTTGCAGACCGAGACGGGCTCGCTGGTTCAGATCACCCGGCTCCACTCCACCACCGAGACCACCACCGTCCACAACCTCACCGTCGCCGACCTCCACACATACCACGTGCAGGTTGGAGAAGAGGGAGTCCTCACTCATAATATTGATGAGGACTCACTATGTGGCCTTACTCTTGGGCCTGACATAAGGGGCAAGAAAGCTGAGGGAGTATCTGCAAAAAGAGGTGATAAAGTCCTTGATGATGAGCAAGAATTGGTGAATTAATTTGGAGACAGGAATGGGTGTGCCAACTGCTCGGCTATAACTTCGGGATATTCTGACGGGCATTGGACTGGAGATCACAACCCTCCAAACAAAATCTCTCCTAATGGCCCTTGGACGCTTTATCCTCATTGTAAGAGCTGTAGTAAGAGGCAGGGTGGAGTTATCTCCGGTTTGAATCAAGGAAGGTATAGCTTTCCGCCTGTTTGGGGAGCCTAAGATGTCCGCCAAACTCCTAGCTGCTGTTTCATCTTATTTTGACCATGGATTGTTAATTATAGATGACCCGAGGAGCCAAAAAACACATTCAAATTGGAACCCGAATGTAGAGGCCGTGCATTTGGATGACGATTCACTTTATATTGGTGTTCGGCAGACTGTTTCCGGGATTGTTTCAATTTCCATTTTTGAAGGAAATGGGCCCTCTTGCGGAGAACTGTTATTTTCCGGGGTTGTTAATTTTCCTAGTCAAAAAATGAGAATATATGATCCAAATGAAAAAGCATGCCTTTTTATTCCGATTGACTTTAAAAAAGTTAAAATGAGAATTTATGGCGATGATTTTGATGAATCAAAAGAAGTGGAAATATTTCTAGATGGTCATGACCCCTTGTGAAGAGTCACGCCATCTCATCACTCATTGTGCTGGTCTTTTGGACGAGCTTGGCTCAGTCGTAAACCAGAGCAACCGCTGTAACAGGAGGTAGTAGGGATCGGCTGAGATTACTGTGGATTTGCCTACCGGGCCTTGCCGAATACCTCGTAACCGACCCACCCGAACGGTTCGCTACTACCTCGTTTCGTTCGCAACCACTGAGTTCGTAAGGCTCCACGATGGACTCAGGGGCGTTGACCGTGGAGCAGAGCAAGCGCGGTGGGAGCGGGGCGGTGGTGC
Organism: Salinactinospora qingdaonensis; assembly: GCF_039539445.1. Classification (NCBI taxonomy): domain Bacteria; kingdom Bacillati; phylum Actinomycetota; class Actinomycetes; order Streptosporangiales; family Nocardiopsidaceae; genus Salinactinospora; species Salinactinospora qingdaonensis. The sequence goes on along the minus strand of NZ_BAABDD010000006.1, from coordinate 30,328 downwards.
TGGGAAATGTCGGTTCGAGGTGGCAGGATCGCTGGTGTGAGCAGTAGTAGACCCGCGGCGGCGCAGCACCTGCGCGACCTTACGCGGTTGCGCCGGGTTCGTGACCGGATCGACCGGGAGTACGCCCAACCGCTGGATGTGGAGGCGCTGGCCCGCGACGCGCACATGTCGGCCGGGCACCTCAGCCGCCAGTTCCGGCTCGCCTACGGCGAGTCGCCCTACTCCTACCTGATGACGCGGCGCATCGAGCGCGCGATGGCGCTACTGCGCCGCGGCGACCTCAGCGTCACCGACGTCTGCTTCACAGTCGGCTGCTCCTCACTGGGCACCTTCAGCACCCGCTTCACCGAACTGGTCGGCGTGTCGCCCAGCACCTACCGGCGCCAGGCGGCGCGGGCCACAGCGGGCATGCCGCCGTGCGTGGCCAAACAGGTGACCCGACCGGTCAGGAATCGAGAAGCGTCGACCCCGAGCCCGAACCTAGCGTGACTGCCATGGACATCACCATTCACAGCAGTTTCCTTCCGCACGAGGACCCGGACGTCTCGCTGGCGTTCTACCGCGACACGCTGGGCTTCGAGGTCCGCAACGACGTCGGATACGGCGGGATGCGCTGGATCACGGTCGGCCCCGCCGACCAGCCCGGCACCTCCATCGTCCTGTACCCGCCGGCCGCCACACCCGGCCTCACCGACGACGAGCGCCGCACCGTCGCCGAGATGATGGCCAAAGGCACCTACGCCATGCTCGTGTTGGCCACCAGCGACCTCGACGGCACCTTCGCACAGTTGCAGGCCGGCGACGCCGAGGTGGTCCAGGAGCCGGTCGACCAGCCCTACGGGGTGCGCGACTGCGCCTTCCGCGATCCCGCGGGCAACCTGCTCCGCCTGCAAGAGCGCCGCTGAACCGTCCACCGCCGGCAGCCACGACCGGAACCGACGGCACCGTGAAGGGGGCGCCCACGGAGGCCGGTGGCGGTCGCCTTGTGGCCACCGCCACCGAAGGCGCCCTCGCCACGCTGCCGCACGATCCGATGGGCGCCGCCTCCGTTCCCGCCATTCGGCGTCGCCGCGCCACCGAGCAACGACTCACCCACGGCACCGATGCGCGGAGGCCAGCGCCTCGGCGGACGGGTGCGCCCAACCCGCTGCCGCCGTCCTTCGAGCGGGGCGGCGAGAACTCGTCGAGAGCCCCGCCCGCAGCTAGCCCGACCGGAGGAACCCGGCCGCCGTCCGGCTCGTCCGGCCGGGGCCGGGCCACACCCGCACCGAAACCGCGCAGGCGGCCCCGCCTGACAAGAGGAGACACGATGAGCATGGCCACGAGACCGGACACGCCCTCGCCGGCGGTGCACGCCGCCGACAGTCACGGTCTGATCCGCGTGCAGGGCGTGCGCGAGAACAACCTCAAAAACGTCAGCGTCGAGATCCCCAAGCGCCGGCTGACGGTGTTCACCGGCGTCTCCGGCTCGGGCAAGAGTTCGCTGGTGTTCGCCACGATCGCCGCGGAGTCCCAACGGCTGATCAACGAAACCTACAGCGCCTTCCTCCAGGGCTTCATGCCGACGCTGGCGCGGCCCGACGTCGACGTCCTCGACGGGCTGACGACCGCGATCATCGTCGACCAGCAGCCGATGGGAGCCGACGTGCGCTCCACGGTGGGCACCGCCACCGACGCCAACGCGATGCTGCGCATCCTCTTCAGCCGCCTCGGCCAACCCCACATCGGCCCGCCCAACGCCTTCTCCTTCAACGTCGCCTCGGTGCGCGCCAGCGGTGCCATCACGGTCGAGCGTGGCAGTTCCAGCAAGCCCGTGAAACAGACCTTCACCCGCACCGGCGGCATGTGTCCCCACTGCGAAGGCCGGGGCGCGGTCACCGACTTCGACCGCTCCCAGCTCTACGACGACTCCAAGTCGCTCAACGAGGGCGCCCTCACCATCCCCGGCTACAGCGCCGACGGCTGGTACGGCCGTATCTTCACCGGCTGCGGCTTCTTCGACCCGGACAAGCCGATCCGCGACTACACCGAGACCGAGCTGCACGACCTCCTCTACAAGGAGCCGACCAAGATCAAGGTCGAGGGCACCAACCTCACCTACGAGGGGGTGATCCCCAAGATCCAGAAGACGTTCCTGGTCAAGGACCGGGAGGCGATGCAGCCCCACATCCGCGCGTTCGTGGACCGGGCGGTCACCTTCACCGCCTGCCCCCAGTGCGACGGCACCCGGCTCAGCGAGGCCGCCCGGTCGTCGAAGATCAAGGGCATCAGCATCGCCGACGCCTGCGCGATGCAGATCAGCGACCTGGCCGAATGGGTCCGCGGCCTTGACGAGCCGTCGGTGGCGCCGCTGCTGGCGTCGCTGGCGCACACCCTCGACTCGTTCGTGGAGATCGGATTGGGCTACCTCTCGCTCGACCGCTCCTCGGGCACGCTGTCGGGCGGTGAGGCGCAGCGCACGAAGATGATCCGCCACCTCGGCTCGTCGCTGACCGACGTCACCTACGTCTTCGACGAGCCCACCATCGGGCTGCACCCCCACGACATCCAGCGGATGAACGACCTCCTGCTGCGGCTGCGCGACAAGGGCAACACGGTGCTCGTCGTCGAACACAAGCCCGAGACGATCGCGATCGCCGACCACGTCGTCGACCTCGGCCCCGGCGCCGGTGCCGCGGGCGGCACCGTCTGCTTCGAGGGCACCGTCGAAGGGCTGCGGGCCGGCGACACCGTCACCGGCCGCCACCTCGACGACCGGGCCGCCCTCAAAGAGACGGTGCGCACCCCCACCGGCGCGGTGCAGATCCGCGGCGCGAATGCGCACAACCTGTGCGACGTCGACGTGGACGTTCCGCTCGGGGTGCTGACCGTCGTCACCGGCGTCGCCGGCTCCGGCAAGAGTTCGCTCATCCACGGTTCGCTTCCCGCCGACGCGGGGGTGGTGTCGATCGACCAGAGCGCGATCCGCGGCTCGCGCCGCAGCAACCCGGCCACCTACACCGGGTTGCTCGACCCGATCCGCAAGGCGTTCGCGAAGGCCAACAACGTGAAGCCGGGGCTGTTCAGCGCCAACTCCGAGGGCGCCTGCCCCAACTGCAACGGCGCCGGCGTCATCGACACCGACCTGGCGATGATGGCCGGCGTCTCCGTCCCCTGCGAGGAGTGCGAGGGCAAACGGTTCCAGGCGTCGGTGCTGGAGCACCACCTGGGCGGGCGCGACATCAGCGAGGTGCTCGCGATGTCGGTGGCCGAGGCCGAGGAGTTCTTCGGCGCCGGCGAGGCGCGCACGCCGGCCGCGCACAAGATCCTGGGCCGGCTCGCCGACGTGGGGCTCGGTTATCTCACCCTCGGCCAGCCGCTCACCACGCTGTCCGGCGGCGAACGCCAGCGGCTCAAGCTGGCCACCCACATGGCGGAGAAGGGCGGCGTCTACGTCCTCGACGAGCCCACCACCGGCCTGCACCTCGCCGACGTCGAACAGTTGCTCGGCCTGCTCGACCGGCTCGTCGACTCCGGAAAGTCCGTCATCGTCATCGAGCACCACCAGGCCGTCATGGCCCACGCCGACTGGATCGTCGACCTCGGCCCCGGCGCCGGCCACGACGGCGGCCGGATCGTCTTCGAGGGCACCCCCGCCGACCTCGTCGCCGCCCGCTCCACCCTCACCGGCGAACACCTCGCCGCCTACGTCGGTGCCTGACAGGCCCACGCCGATACAGGGGAGGCGGGCTCGCGCCCCTGGTTCGGCCCGTCTCTCCCGGCTTCCCGTGAGGAGGTTTGTTGTGCGCGCCGATGAAGGAAAAGTTGAGGATCGAAACATGAAAACACAAAAAGAGGCGATTGAAGAGTACGTGGAGATAACTCCAGGTTTTCTCAAGTGGCTGTACGAGGGTGGAAAGATCACCGGGGAAGTCGTGGTGGCCTGTGCGCTTCGGGAACATTCCAACGGGAACCGTGATGAAACCATAGCGAGCTTGGCGCTGCTGCTGTCGGATGAGATGGAGCGCGTCGCGGACATCCTGGCCTCGGTTCCGGAAGAGAAGGGGAAAGAGGATGATTTCTGGGAGGCACTCCTCTACATCGACCTTTCTCTTATCTATGAGAGAAGGGAAAGGCTCCACGATCCCCTGGGCAAGATCGAGGATGTATACAGCGACTACGACTACCCGCCGCAGATCGCACACCTGGTGAGGTATATGCCCAGCGAAAGGAGCGACTCATCGAAGGACATATACGACCAGTGGGCCGAGTGGCTGGCCGAGGCAGGGCGAAGACACGGAAAACGCCGGTAGTTCGTCCCAGCCGGTGCGGACATAGAGTGTGTCGGCTCCATGTATTTCAACGGCTGCCCGATGAGTATCCCGGACCGATGGCAGAGTGGTCGGCCATGCTGCCCTCGTTGTTCTGGCCGGTGGAATTCCTTGAACTCGCTCGGCATGTCGAAGTGGTCTCCGCGGGCTGTGTCGGCTGGCGCTCGCTCAAGGTTTCCTTGTCGTCCCTCGTCGGCGGCTACGAGCCATGCTTTGTACAGCTCTTCTCTGCGCTGGGGCGATGCCGGCAGCGTGGGGTTCGACGTCTCCTGCCGTGCCCGAGAGCACCTGTCGGGGCCGATCGGGAGTCCCGGTGAGGTTGGTAGGTTCGGCCTCGGTGTTCAAGACGGCGGTCGGCTCGTGTGTCGCGTCGTTCGCCGTATGCGATTCATGTGCGGGCGAGTATGGTTTGAGTGGTAGTCATCGCTGAAGACAAGATGGAGACAACCCCCAGCCTCTCCATAGAGCCCGAATCCAATCGGTTTCTTTGGCTCTCGATCCGGCCGATGCTCTTTTTGGGTGTGGGCTTCTCTGTTGTCGCTGCTCTTGACGGTTTGCGATGGGATTACTCTGTAATAGCCGCACTCTCCCTTGTGGTTTTGGTTGGCATTAGATACCCTTTTTGGGTTTTCTTCTATAGAAGAAACCGTTTCTTTCTTTCTGTTGATGGTGTTGTCCTTCGGAAGCGGCGTAAGCTCGAAGAGATCCCCCTATCGGGCGTTGTCGCCGTTCGTCTGTCGTGTCCGGATAAATCTCCGGAGTGGGGAGATTTTTTCCTAAGATCGAACTCAAACTGGCCGGTGGTGGGAAAAGAAAGCTCAAGCTCGGTATCTTCCCTGAAGAGATGAAGAAGAAGGAGGGTGAACTCGGCGAGATCGCCTCTCTGCTCGGCTTCGAGAAGAAGGAATCGCGGTTTCTCGGTGATGACTGGTGGGTCAAGTGAATCTTTGGCGGTCTCGTGCGGATGTCGTGGATCGCAGTGAGTAAGCTTTTTCAGAGGGTTTGATTTAGGGGGTGTACTTGGCGGTCAGAGAGAAGAAAAAATCTTCCATTGTTCTTCGTAGATGGAATTTTCAGATTTTTGGCTGGATTGCTTTCCCTGCTTTCTGGCTTGTGGGGCTTAGGGTTGGGGTGGATGATGGGAGTGTTTTCTCTTTTTTGGCTGTCTCTCTTCTTTTGGGGGGATGCGCACTTGTCTTTTGGATATTGTTCTTTCATTCAAAGGTCATCGTCACTCCCAAGGGGGTTATCATCTTCGATCTCCTGGTGCGCCATGACATCCCCTGGGAGGAGGTCAAGTCGATCGGCAGCGACGGCCGCTTCACTGTGAAGACGTCGAGTGGGGAAGAAATCGGGTCGATCCAGTACGGCGGGGCACTCTTGGGGGAGCTGACCGGCTACCCCAGCCATCGCAAGGCGATCCGGTTGTCTCGGGAGATGCTGGAGAAAAGCTCCGCCGCCCCTTCCAGCCCGTCGGATGGTGTTCCACCGGAAAAGCTGTCCACGGGCAAACTCCACATCCCCTTCAAAAGCGCGTTGCTGCTCATACTCGCCTTCGTGCTTTTCGTTTCCCTCATCCACGTTTCCACGAACGGTTTTTGAGCGAAGCCGACGGCGGTGACGCTGGCGGTTCGGCTCGGTCGTGTGCCCCTACGCCCCCGTCGGTGTCCGACCGGCGTCGTTGCCTCCGATGACGACGGTGGCGTGCAGTTCGTGGCAGGTGGCGGTGTGGGCGGTCAGTCCGTGGCGGGTGAGGATGTCCACGGCCTGTGGGGCTTGGTGCTCGCTCGTCTCGACCAGCAGACGCCCCTGCGGCGCGAGCCAGTGCGGCGCCTCCCCGGCCACGCGCCGCAGCACGTCGAGCCCGTCGCAGCCGCCGTCGAGCGCCAGCCGCGACTCGTGCATCCGGGCCTCGCGAGGCAACAACCCCACCTCCCCGCTGGGCACGTAGGGCGTGATGGCGGTCAGCACGTCGACACGGCCCCGCAGCGTCTCGGGCAGCGGCCCGTACAGGTCGCCCTCGTAGACCCGCCCACCGGCCGCCGCGACGTTCTCCCGCGCGCAGCGCACCGCGGCGGGGTCGAAGTCGACGGCGTGCAGCTCGACGCCGCTCACCGCCGAAGCCAGCGCGGCGCCCACCGCGCCCGAGCCGCAGCACAGGTCGACCACCACCGCGCCGGGCGGGGTGAGAGCGGTCGCCTGGCGGGCGAGGAACTCGGTGCGGCGGCGCGGCACGAACACGCCCGGCGCCACCGCGATCCGCAGGCCGCAGAACTCGGCCCACCCCAGTACGTGCTCCAGCGGCAGGCCGGCGACGCGCCGCCGCACCATCGAATCGAGAGTGTCCGGCGTGTCGGCCGTGGCGACCAGCAGGCGCGCCTCGTCCTCGGCGAAGACGCAGCCGGCCGCGCGCAGCCTCGCGACGACGGCGGTGCGGGCAGCGTGGGCAGAACGGGCAAAAAGGGCGGCGTGGTGCCACGGTGACAGGGAATCCGACATGGGGACCTTCCGGGAGGGTGCCTACGGGCACTCCCCCGGTCGTCTACGTCGGGCTGACCGTGTCGCCGTGAGGTGGGAGCACCCGGCCTGATCGGGCGTTGACGGGGCTCACCTCCTCGGCCGGTTCGGACTAGTCCATCTCCGCGTCCGTGACCCTACCACCGGCCCACGGAGCTAGTCGGAGTCCGAGGGGCACGGCGCGCGACAGCACGGCCGCCGCCTCCTCCGGGGAGCGGCGCCCCAGCCCACAGGCCGGCGCCACGTCGACCGGCCGTTTCAGGGCGGTCTCCACCACCCGCAGCACGGTCCGCTGGTCGGTCAACTCCTGGCCCTCGTGGACCAGACCCGCGATGAGCCGTGTACTGGTCGGTGCGGTACGCAGGTGGCGCAGTTGCACGTAGAAGCGGGCCGCCACCGGCGCCGGACGCTCCCCGGCGGCCAGCGGGAAGTGGATGAACTCCAGCCGCCGGTCGAGGGGCCAGGCGCGCAGCAGCTCCCGCGCGGCCACGACGATCGGCCCGGTATCGCGCAGATGTCGCATCGCCCGATGGTTCAGATCCCCCATGCACAGGTGGACTCCGAAGCGGCTGCCCGGCGGCGCGGCGGTGACCAGCCGCATGAGCGGCCGCAGCAGGAGCCGGGCGAGCGCGGGCCGCAGCCACCGCGGCACGGTGGCGAGCATGATCAGCTCCACCGGGCATTCGAGCTGGAAGACCACATCATCGCCGCCCCATTGCGCGATCTCGGTGATCTCTCGGGTCAGGGCGTCCCGGAACGCGCCGCGCCGGCGCAACGCGCCGAGCGGCCCGAAGGCGAACAGTGCGATCTCGAGGTCACTGGGGATACCCACTTGGAACGCGAGGCCGGGGAGGTTGTGCTCGGCGCGCAGCTCGGTGAAGACCCGGTAGCTCTCCGCGCCTGGGCCGCGTGCCCCAGATCCAGCGAGTCCCCGGTGAACCGGTGCCCCTTGCGCACCTTGAAGCCGGGACGGTTGTCGTAGTCCGACCAGTCGCCCTCGGCGGTCAGTTCCACGTCGGGGTGGTTGCGTAACTGTTCGACGAGGTGCACGACCCAGTCGCTGCGCTTGCCCACCTCACCGTCGGCCAGGGTGCGCAGGTGGCTGCCGACACCGCGCATGGCGGTGTCCATGGCCCCCGCGACGGTGGACGCCGGATAGCTCCCGACAAGGTGGACGGAACGCTCGGCCACGGAGCACCTCGCTAGTCACGTTGGCTGAACTGGGAAAACTCCTAACGAACGCGGGCAGCGTACCCCCTATCCACCGTCTCTATGGGCAACCGTGTGACCAGCACTTACCCGATTCCGTCTCCTGTGGTGGCGCTGTAGCGGTTGGCTTTTAGGGACCGGCCGGTAGAGGGCGGCGCCATTGGCGGCGTGGGCGTCCGCGCCGCCAATGGCGCCGCCTCCGCTTCAGGGTGGTGCGTAGCGTCGGCCGCTCGGGACGGTGAGGCGATCGTCTGGCACGGCGCTCCTTGGCGGTGGGGGAGCGGGCCGGAAAGCGGGCGACGGTCGGGGCGGTGGTGGTCAGTCCTCCTCGGGAAGTAGGCCGGTGGGGCTGGGGGCGGGATAGGTGATGTCGAGTTCGCCGCCGGGTTCGGTCGCCGTGACGGTCAGCGGCTGGAGCGCCTCCGGCTGGGTGGCGAGCCAGCCGTCGACGAGGTGGGCGTTGGCGTCGGCGCCCGCCGGCTCCCCGTCCACGGCGGTGAGGCGGACCGTGCGGCGCGGCGCGTCGGCCGGCTCGACGGGCTCGCGGGGAAAACCCGCGATGGACAGCGTGTGCTCATCGGCGAGCAGGGGCAGCACGGTGAGCAGCCGCGCGTCGACCTCCCCGGCCCGCAGCGCCTCCTCGGCCGCCTCGGTCAGCTCCAGCGCGGAGGTGTCGGCCAGTTGCGCGCCCACACGCTCGCGAGCGGCGAGGTCGGCGGCGCGCCGTTCCTCGGCGACCGCTGTGCCCTCGGGTAGCACTCGGCGCACGGTGACGCGCTCCTCGCCGGAGCCGAACTCGGCGAGGGGACGGGAATCGGCCAGGGCTTGGCGCACCGGTGCGGCGTCGCCGGCGGGGGCGCGCATGGCGGCGGTCTCGACGACGAGGTCGTGGGCGCGCCAGTCCGTCGCGTCGGGGTTCTTGGCGCGCGGGGCGCTGTCGAGGTCGCGGTACCAGGTGAGGGCGGCGCTGTCGAAGCCCGCCTGGGGCAGTCCCAGCCGGTGCGTGCCGTCGACGATGAGCCGCTGGTCGGGGGTGACGTTGCGCTGGAGCCACGCCTTGGCCTCGCGGAGGGGCGCGTCGGCGTCGGTGGGCAGCGAGCCGCGCAGCGTCGCGGTCCACCCGGGCACGGCCACGGCCACGAGCAGCACCCCGATCGCGGCGACCACCGGCACGAGGGGGCGCTGCCGGATGGTGCGCAGCGGCAGCAGCCGCACCGCCGTGAACCCGAAGATCGTGCGCCGGCTCGTCGAGGGGCGCCACAGTCCCGCGATGCGGCGGGCGTGGTTGACCGCGACCTCGCCGCCGCCGGCCGCGGTGAGCGCTGCCAGCGGCAGCATCGCGACCACGTAGGAGCCCGGCACGCGCCCACCGGCCAGCGCCATGACCAGCAGCAGCACCAACATCCCCACGGCGTAGGGGCGCATGCGGCGCGAGAACAGCCCGGACACCGCCCCGGCCACGCCCAGCAGCGGCAACACCGGGTCCACGCCCAGCCACAGGTGCAGGGTGTGGGCGGTGAACCCCTGTCCCGCCGCGGCGCCGGTGCCGCCCAGCAGCCACGCCAGCGCCGCCGCCTGCCATCCGTCCTCGGTGGGGAAACCAGTGGTGAGCAGTGTGGTCACCACGTAGCCCACGCCGGCCGTGGCGACGATCGCGCTCGACACCGCCAGCGCGCGGCCCCGGCCGCCGTGCTCGGTGGCGCGCCAGAGCAGCCACCCCCCGATCGGCAGCAGGAGCAGCAGGGCGCCGTCGGTGAGCACTGCGACCGAGAACGCCACGGCGGAGCCGGCGAAGGAGACGAGCCGCGCCCGCGGGTCGCACACCAGCACGAACGCGGCGAGCAACCAGACGACAGCGACATTGTCGGGGGAGGCCAGCCGGTGGTACTCGATGCTCAGCGGTGCGGCGGCGAACAGCAGGAGGACACCGGAGGTGGTCCAGTACCGCATGCCGGTGCGCCGAGCCAGCAGCCACAGCAGCAGGCAGGCGGCCACGTGGACCACCACCATGAACTCGCGCCCGGCCAGTACAGCGGTGGCGGCCCGGTCGAACGCCCCGGTGAGAGCGGCATAGCCGGCCAGGTGGAGCCAACCCAACGGCGGCTGGGTGAGGGGGCCGAACTCGCCCAGGCCGAGCAGCCGGTGGGCCTGAGCGACGTAGGTGGCCTCGCTCTCGGCGCGCTGCGGCCAGCCCGCCAGGTTGTACACCTGTAGGGCCACGGCCACGGCCAGCAGCGGCACTAGGACGAGTACCGAGTTCTGGCGGTCACGCAGCCACCGCCACAGGGCGGCCCACCGGGTGGCCGGGGTGGGGTGCGACTCGTGCGGCTGCGGAGATTCCGTGCCGTTTTCGCTGTTTTCGGCGTTATTGGGGGAGGTGGGGGGTGCGGTTGTCACGGGGTCACCACTGTTGGGGTCGGAGGTTGGGGAAAGCGTGCCGGGAGGTGGTCATGTGCGCGGTGGTGGCTCCGGTTCGGTTGCCGCCGTCGTCACCGGCGCTCCGGGGCCACTCCCGGAGGGCGGGATCGGAGGCCGCGGGCGGGGATTCTCGGCCGCGGAGCGTGTGCATCGTGGGTCGGCCATGCGTGTCTCCATGACGGGCCGGTATGACGACGTGCTCCTTTAGTCGTCCATTCGGCGCCCTGGATAGCGTGGATTACCTTAAGTCGTGAAATTTTACTTTTTTACTTTTTGTCTGTTTTGTGGTTACGCTAGGTCGTCGGGATACTGCCCGGCTGTACGTGGCGGGGATGAGAGGGGCGTGCCCGCCACGTCGGTCTACCTCGCAAAATGCGCGAGGGGAGGAGCGATCAAAGCCCTTCGGGACGAGGCCGCCACGGCCCCGCCATGCCAGGCGTGACCGTTCACGGTCGGCCGGGCCGGGGTACCCGAGAGCGTTCCGGCTATGGCATCGGATGCTAGCGTGCTAGCCGTTCTCCCGGCACACCCCGATTTCGGAGGATAGGGAACATCATGTTCGCTATAGGCTCCGCCGCCAACTTCGCCGGCCTCCTCACGGCCGTCCCGATGCTGCTTGTCGCCGTGATAGGCGCGGTGGTCGCGCGCACGTCGCGCCACCCCCGCAAAGGGATGATCACCACGGCCATGGTTTTTCTCGCCTTGGCCACGCTGGCCGAGGCCGGGTGGCTGGTGGCGCTGCCGGCGCTCTACACCGAATGGGGCGTGCGCCCTCTTCTGCTGAGCGCAGTCAACCTGGTCATCCTCGCGTTGGGGGTGCTGGCCTGGATTCTCGTCCTCGTCGCGCTGCTTCGGCGCCCGCACCCCGGTGACCCCGCCGCGTCTCCATACGGCGGATTCCCCACGCCACCGCCCCCGGGTGCTCCTCCGCAGGGCGGTCCGTACCAGCCCGGCCCACCCCCCGCCGGGCCGCCCCACCCGTAGTCACACCGGTTCTGGCCACCATTCGAGCGGGCCCCGTCTCGGGCGCCCCGCGTCTCCCGCAGCACACCCCGCTATGGCGGTACCGCCGCGAACCTCACGGGCGCCCCGTCAGCCGGTGAGTCCGGTCACTGGATGTTGATCCGGTACGGATGCTCCAGCGAGGCCGGGCAGTAGTAGATGTTGAGGGCATATGCTCGCCCGATGATGAGGTTCCTGAGAGCGGGGCCCTCCATGCTGTCGATCTGCACCAGGTGTTCCAGGGTGGTCCCGCAGGAGCACGTCATGGGGAAGGGGTCCTCGATCTCCCACCCTTCGCAGCCGCCGAGTTTCATGCCCCTGCGCGCCATCATCAGGGCGAAGTAGGTGTGCCGCTCCGGCTCCTCCTCGCAGTCGAACTCCTGGCCCTTCCACCTCATGACCCGCTCGGCGAGTTCTTCGGGGACACGATCCAGGTCCGGGTAGTCCATGATCGGTTCGGGGGCCAGCTCGCAGGCGGGCACGTCGTACTCTTTTTCCTTCGTGTGCGGCTGAGGCTGTTGCGCCAGCGGGTCGGTGACTTCGGGGCTGGAGCGCCAGCGCAGCGCGACCGAGGGGCCGTAGTGGTGCCCGAACGCCTCGTGAGGGTCGGAGTGTTCGTTCGGGCACCACAGCACCTGAAGCACTTCGGCACCGTGGGGGAGGCTGTAGCCCTGCGGCAGGTCGCGGGCGAACAGTTGCAGCACCGGTTGTAGTGCCACGGGCTCGTCGAACACCACGTCCTCTTGTGTGTCGAACATGAGGCCGTTCTCGCCGTAGCAGGGGGTCGCCACATAGTGCGGCAGGGAGCAGGTGGGCCAGGGCTCTTCGGTGGGCCACAGCAGCGGGCCGCCGGCCGAGCTGGACTCGCGGGTCGGTTCGCCGAGATGAGGATGCAGCCGTAGTGCCGGGCAGGCGTGCTTGCGCAGCTCTGGAAAGTCCGCGAGGAACTCTTCGGGAGTAGCAAAAGGCTCGGGCCGCTCGCAGGGGGAACTCATGAGGGACTCCATGGAGCACATCGTTGGGGTCTGCCCCGCTATGTCAGGGGCCGCGGCAACCGTAGAATCCGCCGCTGACACCACTCGGCTGCTCGTGGTCACCGGCCATACGCCGGCGCGCCCGGCTCCCTCTCTCAGGTTCGATCTCTGCGCATCCGACCATGTGAGTCGCAGGTGCCCCACGATGCTGTGGGAACTTTGGTCGCCGAGGGGGAGACCAGGGCTTGCATGGAGGGGCGGGCGTGTGGGAACCGTGGCTGCTCATGGTCAGGCCGCCGCCAACCGGTCGCGCTCGCGGGTGACGAGGTTGGTCGAACGCGGCGGAAGACGGCGGACGGGGGGTCGTGACACTGCCGACGCCGCAGCCGAGGTCGGTTCCGCGGGGGCGGACGGGGCAGCGCTGCCGGTGAGGGCGTCGGCGGCAGCCGCCACATCGGAGGCGGCCATGGCCGAGGTGCGGCCCCAGATCAGCCACCAGCCGTCGGCGCACGACACCGCCACCACGGCGGTCGCGGCCCCGTTGTGCTCGACGTAGAGCACCGGGTAGGCGCTGTTCTCCAGCGCCGACGAGGCGCGCCCGCCCCGGTCGCGGATCGCCTCGGCGAGCTGGGCGAGCACGCGGTGGCGCGGGGACGGTGTCGTCGTCGTGGGTGTGACGAGTAGGTCATTAGAGTTAGGCACCGAGCCTTCACCTGCCCTTACCAGGTCGGAGGTTAAGGCCCTGCCCGGGTGGTGCCACACCTGGGGCGGGGCCGCTTTCGCGTCTACGGCGTATCGTATGTCACTCAGTGACTCTTAGTAGTCAAACGGCGGTAGTCGTATGGCTTCGAGCATGCCGAGGTCAAGGTGGAGCCCGGGACGGCCCCGCTCCTGCTTGAGCACTACGGGGGCGCGCCGAAAACAGGGACGCGCTCGTGGAGCTCGCCCGCGCTACTCGGCAACGTGGCTGGTGGCAGCGGTAACGGAGGCGCGTCGTGCCGGAGTGGTTCGGGCAACCGCGTCGAGGTCGCGCAGACTCCGGGGCGTGCCCTCGTCCGTGATGCGCAGCACCGCGAGGATGGTCACCTCGCGTTTGCGTTCGGAGCGTGGGCGATGTTCCTGCGGCTGGCAAGGACGGGCAGCTCTACGTGCTGTTTTTCGAACGGCCGGTGGTGGGCGGGCGTGGTGGGGATGTTTCTGTGCCGCTCGTACCTCGATCGCTGTACGATCTCGGCAGCCTGGGGTGGCACCGGGGCGGTGTTGTGTGTTGGGGGGAGGCGGGGTGGCGAGTGGCGGTCGCGCGGGGGCGGGCTCGCCAGGTTCGTGGCGCCTTCCGCGGTGTGGGGAGGTGCGTTCCGCCGTCGGGCAGGCCGATCGGGGATGCGTGGCGCTTCGCTGGGGCGTGCTATGTCCGGTGTATTGCCTTTTGTCTCATCCTGATCATCGCGGGTCTCGCCGCTTGGCGATTCTCGCGGCCCAGAATCGCCAAACAGCAACACTCGTGATGATCATGAAAGCTCTCCCCTCCCGGCCCCATCCCACGGCGGCTACCCGCGCCTCCCCTAGCGATCCGGAACTCACACCACATCCGCCCCGCCCACCATCACCCCCCCGTCGCCTACCCCGCACTCCGGCGTACAGCGCCGCCTTCAGGCTGCCGAGATCGCGCAGCGATCGAGGTACGAGCGGTGAAAGGACATTCCCACGCACCCCCACCACCGGCTGTTCGAAAAACAGCACGTAGCCGCACGGCAACGACAACGTGGGAGAGGGAGTCACCTATGGCGGCGCCGTTGCCGCCGTGCTCGGTTAGGAAGGCCGGTCGGGTGGGTCAGCGGGCCAGCAGGCCGGCGACGACGGCGCGGGTGCCGTGGCCGTAGGTCGTGGCGGACAGTCGCGGGTTCCAGGAGTGTTGCAGCAGGAACCCTTGGATCAGGCTGAGCAGGGCGTGGGCGGCCTCGTCGGGGGAGACGTCGGTGGTGATTTCGCCCTCGCGCTGGCCCATCGTCACGCGGTCGCGCAGCGCGGCCTGCACCCCCTCGATGCCTTCGCGCATCGCTTCGGCCAGTTTGGGGTTGCGCAGCGCCTCGCCCCAGGCTTGTACGGCCAGCCGCATCCGCGCCTCGGCGTGGTCGAGTTCCTCGAAGGCGCTGGGTAGTTCGGCCATGAGGTCGGGTAGGGGCCGGTGGGTCTCCAGCGCTTCGCGCACCACCGTCTGCACCGCCTCGGTAGCCTGAAGCGAGATCGCCATGATGATGTCGTCTTTGCTGCGGAAGTACCGGTACACCGCGCCGGGTGAGAGGTCGGCCTCCTCGATGACGTCTTGCATCGAGGTCTGGTGGAAGCCGTCGCGGGAGAACCGGACGGCCGCCGCGGCGAGGATGTGTTCGCGGCGGGCGGCGAGGTACTCGTCAGTGACTCTAGGCACGAAACCATAATAAAACGAACGCTCGTTCTTGACTAATCACCGTCGGTGAGTCACTCTTAAAAAGAACGATCATTCGATTTACTTTGAGGTCGTCGTACCGACCTGAAGGAGGCGCACTCACCATGCAGCGCACCCAGGTGTTGATCGTCGGGGCCGGCCCCACCGGGCTCGCTCTGGCCGCCCAGCTCCACCGGTTAGGAGTGGCGTGCCGCATCATCGACAAGCACGCCCAGGTGCTGGAGCTGACCAAGTCCGCGGCACTGCACTCCCGCACGCTGGAGTACTTCCGCGACCTCGGCGTGGTCGACCGCATCGTCGCCGAAGGCCAGCGGGTCGACATCCTCGACCTGCGCACCGGCCACCGCGACCGTGTCACTGTGGACTTCCGCACACTCGGCGACGCCGCCTACCCCTACATGATCGACATTCCGCAGGCCCGCACCGAACACATCCTCATCGACCACCTCACCGACGTCGGTGTGGAGCTGGAGCGCGGGGTCACCTGCACCGGCATCAAACAGACCGGCGACGGGGTCGCCGCCACCGTCACCCTGCCCGACGACAGCACCGACACCATCCACGCCGACTGGCTCGTGGGCTGCGACGGCGCTCACAGCACCATACGTTCCCTGCTCGGGCTGGACTTCGTCGGCGACGCCTACGCCGACGACTGGGTGCTGTGCGATGGGGTCGTCGACTGGCCGCTGCCGCGCAACGAGATGACCTTCTCCAGCGACTCCGACGGGATCTACGGGGTCTTCCCGCTGCCTGGCGACCGGCGCTACCGGCTGGCCTACACCCAGAACCGCGACGCCAACGGCGAGCTGGTCGAGCCCGACATCGAGGACGCCCAGCGTGCCATGGCCCGCACCGGCATCGAGGGCACCATCCACTCGGTCGACCAGTTCTGGACGTTCAACCTCGCCCACCGGCAGGCCACCTCCTACCGCAAGGGCCGGGCGTTCCTCGTCGGCGACGCCGCCCACGTCCACACCCCCTTCGGGGGGCAGGGCCTCAACCTCGGGGTGGGCGACGCGATGAACCTCGGCTGGAAGCTCGCTGCCGTGGCCAACGGGCGCGCCCCGGTCGACCTGCTCGACACCTACGAGGAGGAGCGCCACCGGGTGGGCAAGCAGGTCGTGTCCTTCACCCACCTGGGAGCCCAGGCCATGCTGCTGCGCGGGGACCCGCGCCGCCACCTGCGCGACGCGGTCATGGGCGTGTTGCAATCGTCCCCGGCCGCGCTGCGCCAGATGGCGCGGCGGCTGTCGCAGGTCGCCCACAGCTACCGCAACACCTCGACGGTCACCGGCCGGGTCCGTAAGCTGCGCGGCGGCGACCGGCTGCCCGATTATTCGCTGTTCGACGGGGTCGCCAACCACAACCGGCGGCTGCACGATCTCCTGCCTTCCGACCGTCCCGCCCTGCTGCTCACCGGACAGGGCAACGTGGGGGCGCTGCTGTCCTCGGCGCGCCAGATGCTCGACGCGCTGCGCACCAGCCACCCCAACACTCTCGCCATGCAGGTGCTGACCACCGACTGGAAGATGTCGACCACCGCCCCTGAGGACATCCCCGTGGTGTTGGACCGGGGCCGCGAGGCCGACGAGCTGTACGGACCCCACCCCACCGCTTACCTGGTTCGGCCCGACCGCCACTTGTGCTACGTGGGGCCGCCCGCCGTCGAACGCATTAGGGAGCAACTGGCGATGATGTTCACCGCCGAGACCGGCGCCTACCACGGCGCCCACGAGGCGTCGGCCTCCGCGACCGAGGGGAGGCGGCGATGAGCGGGAACGAGCCCACCCCTGGCGCCACCCTGTCGGTCAACCTGATGCAGTCCACCGCCTACGCGGTGCGGGGCCGGCGTACGATCCTCGTCGACGCCGGACCCGCCGGCCAGGAAGAGCGGCTGCTGCGGCGGCTTTCCGGTGCCGGGATTAGCCCCAGCGACGTGTCCCTGATCGTGCTGACCCACTGTCACCCCGACCACGCCGGCGGGGCCGCCGAGCTGAGCCGTCGCCTCGACGTGCCGGTGGCGGTGCACGCCAACGAGGTGGAGTGGGCCACCACCGGCACCAGCATCTTCCACGACGTGATCCGTCCCTTCGGCTACGTGCTGCGCCGTATGCTCAGCCCGACCTTTCCGGCCGTGAAGCCCGACCTCGTCTTGGAGGAGGGCGTCGACCTGGAGGAGTACGGGGTGCCGCTGCGGGTGCTGCACACGCCCGGCCACACCACCGGCTCGGTCACGCTGCTGGACCGGCTCAGCGGTGACGCCCTGGTCGGTGACTTGCTCGCCGGCAGCATGATCCGCCGCGACCGGCCCGACTGGCCGTTCTTCGCCGAGGACACCGCCCAGATCCGGCGCAGCGTCCAGACGGTGCTGGCCTCCGGGCCGAGCCGGCTGCTGTTCGGCCACGGCATGCCCGCCTCCGCGCGGTCGGTGCGGCGTCGCTTCGGCTCCCACAGCGCCTCTTGAGGCCACAGTCCCGCCACGCCCGGTCCGCTGCGCCGCTGTCGGGCGTGGCGGGCCGAGCGGGGCAGGACAGGGAGGAGACGGCTGCCGGGCACGACCCGGGCGCGATCGGCGCCGCCGCTCGTGTCTCGGCAGCCGTCGTGCTCCTCGGCCATAGTGCGTGGTGTGACCCTGGGGTCACAGTGTGCTTACCTCTCGCGCGTGCCGGGAGAGGGGCGCGCCGCGGGGCGGGGACACCTGTCGGCTAGACCGCCGGTGCCCCCTCGCGCCGCTGCGGCAGGTCCGCGAGAGACACTGATTTCTCGACGACAATACCGGGACGGTTCTGTCGTTTTGTTTCTCCGTGACGAAGCCATTCTGAAGATCGAGTTCCCGGGCGTTTCAGCTCTTGCGTACCCTTGACGGGGTATTGGCGTTTGTTTAGCGTCGCAACTGATCGGTGGAACCGAATACCGGCTTCCCGGGCGCCGGTATTTTGTGGACAGCGCCGTCCGCCGCCGAAGAGAACGAGCCGTTGTCCGGAATTCGTTTATCGTGGCCACGACGAATCGACGTGTGATTTCCCGGTGCGGCTCGGGCGGTTTCGCCGCCCAGGAGCGCTCCTTTCCCCGTCTCCTCCCGAGTCGCGATCCCGTGCCGGCCGGCTGTCCGTCGCGTGTCTTCGGGCGCGGGATCGCTCCACCAGAAGGGCACCGTTATGCGACTCAGACCCAAGCTTCGCTCCCTCGCCGCCGTCGCCGCGGCCACCCCGCTCGTATTCGCCCTGCTGCCCGCCGCCACGGCCAGCGCCCACGGCTACGTCTCCTCCCCGCCCAGCCGCCAGGCCCAGTGCGCGGCCGGCGTCGTCGAGTGCGGCGGCATCAAGTGGGAGCCGCAGAGCGTGGAGGGCCCCAAGGGGCTGACCAGTTGCCACGGCGGCAATGCCCGGTTCGCCGAGCTCGACGACGACTCTAAGGACTGGCAGGTCACTCCGGTGGGCCACTCGCTGGATCTCACCTGGACCAACACCGCCATGCACGCCACCGCGAACTGGCAGTACTTCATCGGCGACGACCTGCTCGCCCAGGTCGACTACGGAGGCGCCCAGCCGCCCGCCACGCTCACCCACAACGTAAATCTCAGCGGCTACAACGGTCGGCACACGATTCTGGCCGTGTGGAACATCGCCGACACCGCAAACGCCTTCTACGCCTGCATCGACGTCAACATCGGCGCTGCCTAGAACGGCATCCGTCCCGGCGGTTCCGCGGTTTTGTTCGCGGATTCTCGGGGTGAGAATTCAGCGGAAACCGTCGTGGGGAACACCGGGAAGCGCCGACCAAGCCCCGCCGGTGTAGTCTCACGCGAAGAACTTTAGGGGAGGAGAGCGGGTACGCTCTCCTCCCCTATTCTGGACGGCTTTTCTTCCGTCGGATTCTTCGTGGCGACAATTCGGACAATCGGCGGCCGGCGCCCTTGCCCCCGCCGGGGTCACCCGGGGCCGGCAGCGTGGCTGCGCGACAGGGCCAGGCCGGCGGTGTGCACGGCGGCGGCGATGCGCGGCAGGCGCAGCCGCCCGCTCCAGCCCGACACCGACAGGGCGGCTACGGCCGTGCCCTCGGGGCCGATCACGGGCACGGCCGCGCACACGATCCCCAACCCCGACTCCTCGCGGTCGTAGGCCATGCCCGCCTCGCGGATCGTGGCCAGCTCGCGGCGGAGTCGCCCCGGCGTGACGATCGTGCGGGAACTGAGCCGCACCAGCCCGCCGCGCAGCACCTCGTCCACCGCGACGGCAGGGGAGAAGGCCAGGATCGCCTTGCCCACGGCCGTGGCGTGGGCGGGCAGCCGGCCGCCCACCCGCGAGGGCAGGTCGGGCGCGTCGCTGCCGACAAGGATCTCCAGGTACACCACCTCGGTGCCGTCGAGCACGGCCAACTGCGCGGTGGCGCCGGTGGCGGTACACAGGTCGGTCATGAACGGCCAGGCCGCCTCGCGCAGACTCTGGCGGCGCCGCACCAGTTGGCCCAGCTCGAACAGGCGCAGCCCCAACCGTAGCCCGCCGCCGTCGCGCTCCAACAGGCCGTGCGCGGTGAGCTCGCGCGCCAGCCGGTGCACGGTCGACTTGGCCAGGCCGGTACGCCGGGCCAGCTCGGAGACGCCCAAGGTGTGGTCGCCGGGACCGAACGCGCCCAACAGGGCACTGGAACGGGCGATCACCGAGGGGGCGGCACTGTCCTGAGCTGCGGAAGCGTTTCTCGGATCGTTCCATTCACCGGCACGCATACCTTGCATCCTGCGCTGTCCGGGCGTGATTGTCGAGGCAGTGACGCCGGACCCGCGAGGCCGACGATGGGATGGCCGCGCACGGTGGTCCGGACGCTGAACTGACGGAAAAGTGAGACGCCCGATGGAAGACGCCGTCCTCCACACGGCGGCCGAGGAACTCGCCGCCGCTTACACCTCCGGGGTGCCGGTGGAGCCGCTCAGCGAGCGGCTCCCCGAACTGACGTTGCACGACGCTTACCGTGTCCAGGTGCTACAGGTGCAGCGCTGGCGCGGCGCCGGTGCCCGAGTGAAAGGGCACAAGGTGGGGTTGACCTCGGCGGCGATGCGTGCCCAGTTGGGCGTTGACCAGCCCGACTACGGTCACCTCCTCGACGCCATGTTCCACCTCGAACACCTGCCCATCGCCACCGGCGCTTTCCTACAGCCCCGCGTCGAGCCCGAGATCGCCTTCGTGCTCAAGCGTCCGCTGGCCGGGCCGGGGATCACGGCCGCCGAAGCCGCCGCCGCGGTCGACTTCGTGCTGCCCGCGCTGGAGATCATCGACTCGCGGGTGCGCGACTGGCGAATCTCGCTGATCGACACCGTCGCCGACAACGCCTCGTGTGGCGGCGTGGTGCTGGGCAGTCGCCCCGTGCCGCTGTCGGCGGTGGACCTGCGCCGGATCGCGGCGACGCTGCGGCGCAACGGCGCCGACGTGGGCGCGGGTGTGGGGGGCGCGGTGCTGGGCACCCCGCTCAATGCCCTGGTGTGGCTGGCCAACACCCTCGGCGAGTTGGGCGTGACCTTGGAGGAAGGGCACGTGGTGCTGCCTGGCTCGGTCACCGCGGCGGTGGCCGTCGCCCCCGGCGACCGGGTCAGCGCCGACTTCGACGACGTCGGTGATGTGACGGCGGTGTTCGCCCACGCGGAAGGGGAAACGGTATGACCACGGTGACCGCTGCGATCGTCGGTCCCGGCAACATCGGCACCGACTTGCTGGCCAAGCTGCGCCACAGCGACGTGCTCGACGTGCGCTACATGATCGGGGTCGACCCCGATTCCGACGGGCTCGCCCGCGCCCGCGACATGGGCGTGAGGGCCTCGGCCGGCGGGGTGGACTGGCTGCTCAATCGCGACGACGTGCCCGACATCGTGCTGGAGGCCACCTCGGCGAAAGCCCACCTGGCCAACGCGCCGCGCTACGCTCAGGCCGGCGTCCAGGCGGTCGACCTCACCCCGGCGGCCACCGGCCCGTTCGTGTGCCCGCCGGTGAACCTGGACGAGCACGCCACGGCCCCCAACCTCAACATGATCACCTGCGGCGGCCAGGCCACCATCCCGATCGTGCACGCGGTGTCGCAGGTCGTGCCGGTGCCTTACGCCGAGATCGTGGCCTCGATCGCCTCCCGGTCGGCGGGGCCGGGCACCCGCGCCAACATCGACGAGTTCACCGAGACCACGGCCGCGGCGATCGAGCGGGTCGGCGGCGCCGACACCGGCAAGGCGGTGATCATCCTCAACCCGGTCACACCCCCGATGATCATGCGCGACACGGTGTTTTGCGCCATCCCCGACGACGCCGACCGCGACGCGGTCTCGGAGTCCATCCACCACATGGTGCGGCGGGTCCAGGAGTACGTGCCCGGCTACACGCTGCGTGCCGAACCGCAGTACGACGCCGCCCACGACGGGTGGAACGGCCACGCCCGCGTCGCGGTGTTCCTGGAAGTGCGAGGTAACGGCGACTATCTGCCCGAATGGGCCGGCAATCTCGACATCATGACGGCAGCCGCCGCGCGGGTCGGCGAGCTGCTCGCCCGACAACGGGCCGAGACGAACACCGAGGTGGTACTGCGATGAGCCAGCCTAGTCAGCCCTCCACCGCGCAGGCACCCGACAGGGTGCGCCTCACCGACACGACGCTGCGCGACGGCAGCCACGCCATGGCCCACCGCTTCACCGAGGAGCAGGTGCGCTCGGTCACCGGGGCGTTGGACCGTGCCGGCGTGGAGGTCATCGAGGTCACCCACGGCGACGGGTTGGGCGGCTCGTCGTTCAACTACGGCTTCTCGCTCGTGCCAGAGCTGCGGCTGGTCGAGGCGGCGGTGGAGGAGGCCGAGCGTGCCCGCATCGCCGTGCTGCTGCTGCCTGGCCTGGGCACGGTGAGCGACCTGCGCGCCGCGCACGCGGCGGGGGCGCGGGTGGCCCGGATCGCCACCCACTGCACCGAGGCCGACGTGTCCTTGCAGCACTTCGCCGCGGCCCGCGAGTTAGGGATGGAGACGGTGGGGTTTTTGATGCTGTCCCACCGGATCACTCCGGCTGAGCTGGCGGCCCAGGCGCGGATCATGGTCGACGGCGGTGCGGGGTGCGTCTACGTGGTCGACTCGGCGGGAGCGCTGCTGCTCGACGACGCCGCCGAGCGCGCCCGTGCCTTGAGCGCGGAGATCGGCGATCAGGCCCAGGTGGGGTTCCACGGCCACCAGAACCTCTACCTGGGGGTAGCCAACTCGGTGCTGGCCTACCGCAACGGGGCCCGCCAGATCGACGGGTCGCTGTGCGCGCTGGGGGCCGGGGCCGGCAACTCGCCCACCGAGGTGCTCGCGGCCACCTTCGACCGGATGGGCGTGCCCACCGGGGTGGACGTCAACGCCGCGCTGGCCGCCGCGGCGGAGACGGTGCGGCCGTTCTTGCCCCGGCTGCCCTGGGCCGACCGTTCGGCGATCATGCAGGGCCACGCCGGGGTGTACTCCAGTTTCCTGCTGCACGCCGAGCGCGCCGCCCAGCGCTACGACGTGCCGGCCCACGAGATCCTGCGCCGGGTCGGCGAGGCCGGCTACGTCGGCGGCCAGGAGGACATGATCATCGATGTCGCGCTGGGCATCGTCGCAGAGCGGGAGCGGGAGGCGGCCGCGGTCTGAGGGGTGGACTCCACGTGGGGCGGCTCCGTGCGCCTCGGCCCTGTCGTAGGGCCGAGGCGCAGGCGGGAGTGCCGCTGCGCCAGCGGTGCCGGGCGGACAGGGCGGACATCCGATGTCGCCGCCCGGTCGGTCCTGCTGTAGGCCAGGGCAGGTAAGGGAGCGGGATCGCTATGCGCTGCCTTGCTTCACTCCCTCTGCCGAGGCGGCCCGGGGCCACGAACGCCCCAGCTCACAAGGGACGCATGCCGGGGAGACCGCGCTTTCCCGGCGAGCCTGGGGCCGGGCGTGGTCGGCATGCGAGATCGGCGCCCCTCCCCGCGAGGGCGGTGCGCGGTGGGAAGACGGTGGGGAAAGGGGCGTTGGCGGACTCGCGGTCAGTGCTGCGGCGCGGAGTGCAGCGTCGGGCTCGCGGTGGCGTGCTCGTCGCCCGCCGCGGCGGCGCCTTCCTGGCGGGCGGCGAGGTCGGTGTGGGCCTGGTCGAGAGTGGTGTGGATCGTGCAGACGCTCTGGAAGCCGAACACGTCCAAGACGCGGCGGACCTTGTGGTGAGGTGCCACAAGCCGCAGGTCACACCCCAGCTCTTGGGCGCGCCGCCACGCTCGGACCAGCATGTGCACACCGCTGGAGTCGCAGAACCGCGTCGCCCGCATGTCCACGATGAGTTCCGGCGCACGGGATTCGAGGAGGGCGAGAAGCCGATCGGTACAGCTTTCGCGGTTAGCTAGGTCCAGCTCCGCGGGCATCTCGACAGTAAGATAGCCGGCAGCAGCGTGTGCGGCGAGTGGCTGCTCGTTGCGCACGGTGATATCCCTCATTCCGCATCCGCGGGAGTGACGAGGCCGCGCTGTTGGACCGATCTGTGCTCGGCCGAGCGGGACACCCGCGAAGACCGCCACACAGTTACCACAAAATTGAACCAGTTCAGTGCTATTGTCGCAACCGATGTGGCCAGTGCCACTACGGGCAGTGGGCTTGCGTCCCGCGGATCGTCCCCGCGCCGCTCGGCAGGCGCCGGGCCGGGGGCGCGAACCCGCCACCAGCCCGGCGTCGTCATCTGCGCGCCCGGCCACCGCCCGCCGAGCGCCTACGAGCGCCGAGACCGGCGCGGTCTGTGCCTCGGCGCGGCGGTCGCGGGCCGCGGCTAGCTGCCGCGGTTCTCGCCCAGCTCGTCGACGATGGGGTTGGTCGGCGCATCCTTGTCGCGTTCGGCCAGGTGCGGGTGGCGGTGGTGGCGGCGTGCCTGGGCCTTGCCCCGGTCGGTGGCGGGGTTGCTCTCCTCAGCCAGCTCCACCGACGCGGTGATCTCGCTGAAACTCCGGTAGTCCTGGGGAGGCAACGCCTGGAGCGCGCGCACCGTGTCCTCGTCAGCCTCGTTCTCTTGGGCGGTGGCCACCAGTTCGTCCTTGTCCGCGGGGTAGTCCACAGCATCCAATGCCGCTTGCAGCCGCTGCGTCGTCGTGGTCGCGGTCATGGCCTCCTCCAGTTCCCCGATAGGTTGCTGCGCTCCCGAACGCCCCTACCGCCACACACCCGGACTAACCACACTCGCGGCTCCCCCTCACGTCCCCTCCCCATCGGCCCGCTCTGGCGCACCGGCCGCGGGGAAGCGCTGGAACAGGTGGAACATCCACCACAGCGAGGGTGCCAGCACGACCGTTCCCACGATGGTCACGCCGACGAGCGTGTGCAGTACAGCGGGCCCGGCCGCGGCCTGGGAGATCGTGACACCAGGTAGCAGCAGCGGGTACTGGGCCGCCCCCCACGCCCAGATGATCGCCGCCGCGGCCAGCGCCGCAGTGACGCGCACCGCCACGTAGCGCCGCAGGGCCAGCAACACCAGCGACACTGCGCCCGAGGCGATCGAGGCCACCACCAGCGCCAGCGCCGGCCCCGACGCGAGCAGACCGAACAGCGCCGGCGCGTCCACAGCCACGACTACCAGCCCCACCGCCGCGAGCGCGCCCACCGCCACGCCCGCGCCCAGCGCCCGCCTCCGGAACGTCTCGGCCAACTCAGAGCGCTCACGCTGGGCATCGCGGGTGAGGAACACCGCCGCCAGGTAGGCGCCCACCCCCACCGCCAGCAGCCCCGACAGCACCGACGTCGGGTTCAGCCACGACGTGAACGGGCCGCCGGCGGCGATGCCGGGCGGGACACGGCCCGAGGCGATCCCACCGGCCACCGCGCCCAGACAGAACGGGGTGGCCACCGAGGAGAACGCGAATACGGCGCCGAAGGCGCGCCGGCTCGCCAATGACGTGCTCGTCTTGCGGAAGGCGAACCCCGCGCCGCGGCCGATGATGCCCAGCGCGGCCAGGGTGAGGGGGATGTAGCAGGTGGAGGCCACAGCGGCGAACACGGTGGGAAACGCGCTCCACAACAGCACGACGGCATAGATCAGCCAGACGTGGTTGGCTTCCCAGACCGGGCCGATGGCGTGCTCGATGAGTCGGCGCTGCGGCATCCCGCGGCGGCTGCCCCCGGCGAACAGGTCCCAGAAGCCGCCACCGAAGTCCGCGCCGCCCAGCAGCGCGTAGGCGGTCACGGCCAGCCCCAGTTCGGCGAGGAGGATATCGTCGGCGATCATGGCACCGGCTGGTTCGTGACGTCACTCTCCTGGGGGGCGAGTGGTGCGGGCCCGTCGCGGGCGAGCCGGCGCAAAACGTAGATCGTGGCCACGGTCAGCGCCACGTACACGGCGGTCAACAGCACCAGCCCCACCCACAGACCCGGCGCCGGGTTGACGGCTTCGGAGGTGCGCATCACCTCGTAGACGATCCAGGGCTGGCGTCCCACCTCGGTGGTCACCCACCCCGCCTCCAGCGCCACGGCGGCCAGCGGTCCCGCGGCCACCGCGCCCAGCCAAAACAGCCGGGAGCGCGGCAGGGCGCGGCGCCGCCACCACATGCCGGCGAACCAGGCCGATAGGGCCAGCAGCGCGAACCCGATGGCGACCATCGCCTGGAACGACAGGTGGACCACGTTGACGGGCGGCTGGTTGGCCGCGGCGACCTCGTTGAGCCCCAGGATGGTGGCGTCGGGGTCGAAGTGGGCCAGCAGCGACAGCCCGTTGGGGATCTCCACGGCATAGCGCATCTCGCCGTCGATGGCGACCCCGCCCACGTGCAGCGGCGCCCCCGTCTGAGTGGTGAAGACGCCCTCCATCGCGGCGAGCTTGACCGGCTGGTAGTCGGCGACGAAGTGCGCGGCCCAGTCCCCCACACCGATCTGGACCGGAGTCAGCACCGCCGCGACCGTGAACGGCAGTGTGAACCCGAGCCGGTGGTAGCGCTCGCGCCGTCCGCGCAGGATCGCCGCCGCGTACACGCTCGCCGTCGCGAACCCGGCCACCATGAACGCCGCGATGATCATATGGACGGTCTGTGGCGGCGTCGCGGGGTTGAACATCGCCACCCACGGGTTCACCGCCGCGACCTCGCCGCCGCGCAGCTCGAAGCCGTGGGGCTGGTTCATCCAGGCGTTGGCGGTGACCACGAAGAAAGCGCTGGCAACCCCGGCCAGCAGCACCGGCACCCCCGAGAGAAGGTGAGCGCGCGGCGGCAGCCGGTCCCAGGCGTAGAGGTAGATGCCCAGGAAGATCGCTTCGACGAAGAAGGCGAAGCCCTCCAAGGTGAACGGCAGCCCGATCACGTCGCCGAAGCTGTCCATGAGCCCCGGCCAGAGCACCCCCATCTCGAAGCTGAGGATGGTGCCCGAGACCGCGCCGACCGCGAACAGCACCCCCATCGCCCGGGCCCAGCGCCGCGCCAGCATCTGGTAGACGGGGTCGCCGGTGCGGATGCCGCGCCATTCGGTGAACAGCAGTAGTGCCGGCATGCCCACCCCGAAGCAGGCGATGACGATGTGCCACCCCAGCGACAGCGCCATCTGGACGCGCGCTGCACCGAGGTCGACAGGTGTGGCAGCTACAGCGAGTAACTCCATGGTTACTCATTTGCCAGGGTTTTATGGCTCCAAACGTCGCCGCGGCAGAGGGGCGGGCACGTCCCGCCTCGCGCACGTCGCGCCGGAGCGCCTGTCGGAAAGCGGTTGGCGGCTCCTAGCCCGTCACGGGCGCGAGGAGATCGTCGGTGAGGCGGACGAGCCGGCGGCGCAGCGCGGGATCGTAGGTCGACGGGTGGGCTTGGGCGCGCTGTTGCCCGTTGAAGAACTCGCCGGTGGCGCCCGCGCGCCCCTCGTCGACGGCGTACAGCACCGCCGCGGTGCCCTGCGAGACCGAGGACCAGGGCGCGATCCCGGCCTCGACGACCATCGTGGTGTCCATGAAGGTCGCCGGGTGGCTACAGTTGACCCGGATCGGGTCATCGGCGTACTCGTGGGCGGCGGTGAAGGTGAATGCGGCCAGTGCCCACTTGCTGCGGGTATAGGCCTCCATGCCGTTGTAGCCCCGCGTGAACTGCGGATCGTCCAGATCCAGCGGGCTCTGGCCGGCCGAGCCGATGTTGAGCACCTGACCGGTGCCCG
Organism: Salinactinospora qingdaonensis; assembly: GCF_039539445.1. Taxonomy (NCBI): domain Bacteria; kingdom Bacillati; phylum Actinomycetota; class Actinomycetes; order Streptosporangiales; family Nocardiopsidaceae; genus Salinactinospora; species Salinactinospora qingdaonensis. Next base: position 3,338 of record NZ_BAABDD010000006.1, on the reverse strand, counting down.
CCGCCCGCAGCGCGGGCCGCAGCAGCCGTGTCAACAGCACCGGCGCCAGGTAGTTGACGGCCAGCCGCAGCTCGTGGCCGTCGTGGCTGACCTCCCGGTGCTGCTGCCGGGAGCCGGCACCCACACCGGCGTTGTTGACTAGCAACCCCAGCGACGGGTACTCGTCGGCCACCTGCCGCCCCAAACCGGTGACCTGCTCCAGCGACGCCAGGTCGGCCAGGCAGGGGAAGGCGGAGCCGCCGGCGGCGCGCACCTCGGCCACGGTCTCCTCGCAGCGCTGCCGGTCGCGGCCGTGGATCAGCACGCTCCAGCCGCGCTCGGCCAGCGCATGGGCCATACTGCGCCCTAGCCCCGAGGTCGCCCCGGTCACCAGCGCCGGAGCCGCCGGCGCGGAAGGGTTGGCCCCGCTCACAGCATCACCCCCTCACGTATGGCCAGCGCGTTCACCGCGGTCCCGGCGTTTGAAGAACCTGATGGCGGAGGCGCGGTTTCGGCGATGAGCAACAGCTTTGGACGGATCTCTGTTATCAACACTTTCCATCTTCCACGACTGGAAGGGGCGGGTCGAGCGGTCACGAGCGGGCTCTCGCCCCCCGACGGTCGCCTACAGGTGAGGTCCGGCGTGAGCTCGCTGCTTAGGCCGGCTCCGCGACTAGGGCCGGCTGGAAGCGCCCCTCGGCTCCGAGCATCTGCCCGTGCGCGGCGCGGCGAGCGCGGTCGGCCGACACGGCACCTCCTCGCGAGAGTGGCAGGATAGGTAACCGCGAAGCCCGCCGGTGACATGCCGGGGCGCGCCGCCTCGGGCTGCGTAAGCCCCACTTTGCCCCTCGGAAAGGCACCGGCCCCGCGCTCTCCTGGCCCTCAGCGCGCCGGGACAGCCACAACACCCGATCGACCCGCTGTGACCCGCAAGGAGAACCTGGTGGCGAAATCCCTGGACAGCCCGGCCACCGCGCCGTCTTGGCCCACGCACATCCTCAACGTCGCGCGCGGCGCGCTGATCGGCGCCGCCGAGAGCGTTCCGGGCGTCAGCGGCGGCACCGTCGCCCTCATGGTCGGTGTCTACGAGACCGTGATCACCTCGGCCGGGCACCTGATCTCCGCGGTGCGCATGGGGCTGACCGACGTCGTGCGCGGCCAGGGGTTCTCCCGCGCCGCCGACGAGTTCCGGCTGGTGCGCTGGAGCGTCATCGTCCCGCTGCTGGTGGGCATGTTCGGTGCTCTGGTGCTGATGGCCAGCCTCGTCGAGGGGTGGGTCCACGACTACCCGATCCAGATGCGCGCGCTGTTCTTCGGCCTGGTGCTGGCGTCACTGTGGGTGCCGTTCTCACTGTCCGTCCGTGCCGCGCAGGCGGCGGGCGCGGCCCCGGCCGAGGCGCGGTGGGGGTGGCGGGACATCCTCATCGCCCTGGCCGCCGCCGTGCTGGCCTACGTCGTGGTCAGCCTGCCGCCCGGGGAGGTCGAGGCCACGCCACTGGTGATTGTGCTGGCCGCCGCTGTGGCGGTGTCGGCGCTGGTGCTGCCCGGTATGTCGGGCTCGTTCCTGCTGTTGACGTTCGGGCTCTACGAACAGACGTTGTCGGCGGTCAACGAGCGCGACTTCGGCTATCTCGGCCTGTTTCTGTTGGGGGCTCTGGTCGGGCTGGCCTCGATCGTCAAGCTGTTGCAGTGGCTACTGGAGCACCGCGAGCGGGTCACGCTGGTGGTGCTGACCGGCGTGCTGGCGGGCAGCCTGCGCGCACTGTGGCCCTGGCAGGACGAGGGGCGCGGCTTGCTCGCGCCGGGAGAGTACCTTGGCTCGGCCATCGGCATGGCCGCTCTCGGTTTCGCCCTGGTGGTGGCCGTGTTGGTTGTGGAGCGTCGTCTGCTGCGCGGGCGGCAACAGCAGTGACGCCATAACTTGCCCGTCCCGCCCCGACGAGGCGGGGCGGGACGGCGGCGCGAGGGTGGCTCCTGGCGGTGAACAGTGCCATGGGGGAGAGGGCGCAGCGGTCGAGGGGACGTTCCAGACAGCATCGCAACCATTTCGTTATCAGTGGCGTGGGTCACGGTGATGAGACAGGTCATCGAATTGTTTCGACGCCACATGCGCGTGTGTCACGCGGCCCACCATGGCGTTCTCGCTGGTGCTTCCACTATTGACACGCCGGATTGCCGCTGTGACGATTCGCAATGAGACAACGTATGGGAGCGCTCCCAAAGCTGTGGGTGTCCCAATCGACATTCCCGACTGCCATCGGATCTGGCAATCCCCCAACACGAGGATCCAATGCGCTCATCATCGCCCAGCACAAGCTGGACAATCGGAGCGGCAACGGCCGCCTCCGCACTGACTATGACCCTCATGGCCGCACCCCCGGCCCATGCAGCCGACGTGATCAGCAACGGCGGCTTCGACAACGGCACCACCGGCTGGTGGCACACCGAGAACACCCCCGCTGAGGTCGTCGACGGACAACTGTGCGCCGACGTTCCCGGCGGAACGGTCGAGGCGTGGGACGCCATCGTCGGCCAGGACAACGTCAGCCTGACCGCCGGCGAGTCCTACGAGCTGAGCTTCACCGCCAGCGCCACCCAAGACATCACCGTGCGCACGCTGGTGCAGGAGCCGGTGGAGCCCTACGCCGCCCAGCTCACCGAGAACCCGTCGCTCACCACTGAGGCCCAGACCTTCTCCTACAGCTTCACCGCCGACACCACCATGGACGACGCCCAGTTCGTCTTCCAGATCGGCGGCAGCGACACGGCATGGACTTTCTGTCTCGACGACGTGTCGCTGACCGACGGGGCCGAGCCACCGACCTACGAGCCCGACACCGGCCCGACCGTGCGCGTCAACCAGGTCGGCTACCTGCCCGAGGGCCCCAAGGGCGCCACCGTGGTCACCGACTCTGAGGTAGCACTGCCCTGGCAGGTCGACAACGCCGCCGGCGAGACGGTCGCCCAGGGCAACACGGTGCCCTACGGCACTGAGTCCTCCTCGGGGCTCAACGTCCACACGGTGGGCTTCGACTCGGTCACCACCGAGGGCGAGGGCTACACGCTCACAGTCGACGGTGAGACCAGCCACCCCTTCGCCATCTCCGGAGATGCCTACCAGGATCTGCGCGTCGACTCGCTGTCGTTCTACTACCCCCAGCGCAGCGGGATCGAGATCGACGACTCCATCGCGCCGGGCTACGGTCGCGAGGCCGGGCACGTCGGCGTCTCACCCAACCAGGGTGACCTGAGCGTGCCGTGCGACCCCAGTGACGATTGCGATTACTCGTTGGACGTCTCCGGCGGCTGGTACGACGCCGGCGACCACGGCAAGTACGTCGTCAACGGCGGCATCTCGG